>NZ_JAQGJD010000034.1 GCF_028290785.1 Tardiphaga sp.
TGCAGGGCGAACTGCCCGGCGTGCGCTTCATGACCACCGAAGGCGGCGCATCGGAGTGGCAGGATTTCAAAAGCTGGCGCGACGCCCAGAGCGACGCCGATCCGCACATCGCTTTGAGCAAGAATGATATCGCGATCCAGCTTTACACTTCCGGCACCACCGGCAAGCCGAAGGGCGCGATGCTCTCGCACGACAACTTCCTGTCGCTGCTGCGGATCGCCGAGATCGATACGCCGGACTGGAATGTCTGGACCGAAAAAGACGTCTCGCTGGTGGCGATGCCGATCTTCCATATCGGCGGCATCGGCTGGGCGGTCTATGGCCTGTATCACGGCGCCAAGAGCGTGATCATGCGGGAGTTCGATCCCACCAAGGTGCTGGATTATTTCGAGCAGCACGGCATTACCAAACTGTTCCTGGTGCCGGCGGCGATGCAGTTCATCGTCCGCCAGCCGCGTGCCCGCGAGGTGGATTTTTCGAAGCTGCGCTACATCCTGTACGGCGCGTCGCCGATTCCCGCCGCGCTGCTGAAGGAATGCATCAGCGTGTTCGGCTGCGGCTTCGTGCAGATGTACGGCATGACCGAAACCACCGGCACCATCGTGGTGCTGGACCCGGAGGACCACGTCGAGGGCCGCGACTGCATGCGCTCCGCCGGCCGCGCGCTGCCCGGGGTCGAGATCGCCATTCTCGATGCCAACAATCAGCCGCTGCCCGTGGGCGAGGTCGGCGAGATCGCGACGCGTTCGGGATCGAACATGGTGGGTTACTGGAACCTGCCGGAAGCCAGTGCGCGCACGCTCGGTGCCGACAACTGGCTGCGTACCGGCGATGCCGGCTATCTCGACCAGGATGGCTATCTCTACATCCACGACCGCATCAAGGACATGATCATCTCCGGCGGCGAGAACATCTATCCCGCCGAGGTGGAGAGTGCGATCTGCGATCATCCGGATGTCGCCGAAGTGGCGGTGGTCGGCGTGCCCGACGATGTCTGGGGCGAGGCGGTGAAAGCGGTGGTGGTGTTGAAGCCCGGCAAGACGGTCAGCGCGACCGACCTGATCGGGTTCACGCGGCAACGCATCGCCGGATTCAAGTCGCCGAAGTCGATCGACTTCATCGCAGCCTTGCCGCGCAATGCGTCGGGCAAGATTTTGCGGCGGCATCTGCGCGATCCCTATTGGGAAGGCCGGGAGCGGCAGGTGAATTGAGCGCGTAGCGCAGTCACCGCCACACTGTCATTCAGGAGCGCGGCCGGCTCTTGCCGGACGCGAACCCGGAATCTCGAGATGGGAGTCTCCGAGCTGGAAGCCAACTCGGGATTCCGGGTTCACGCCGGCCCGCTTCGCCGGCCGGCGCGCCCCGGAATGACGAGGAGAGATGCCAAAAGAAAAAAGGCCCGCTTGCGCGGGCCTTTGAAATTCAGTTGATGACGTTGCGCTTACGCGGTCTTGGCGTAGGACGCGGCTTTGGCAAAATTGTCCTGCGCCGACTTCGCACCGTCGGCGACGAGGGTGCCGAGATATTCGGTGGACGACTTCGCCCGCGACACCAGCACTTCGCCATGCGCACGCACCAGGTCGGACTGGATCTGCACGGCCTCGTTCAGCGACTTGGCCGAAGCGAGTTTGTCGATGCCGGCGAAGAAGCTGGCGACATCCTGGTAGAACGCGGTCTGGATATTGCGGCTGATCTTGGCGGCTTCGCTCACCGAGCTCGATACCGCGGTCTCGATAGCAGAGGTCACCTTCTCGGTGCCGGCATGGAACTCCGCGGCCTTGTCCGAGGCGGTGCCGGCGGCGCGCTTGACGAAGTCGCGGGTCGCTTCGGGCACTTCCATGGTCTGCAGCTTGGCGAAGGCGTCGGTCACCGGCGCGAACGCCTGCTTGACGCTGTTCAGCACGGTGTTGGTTTCGGTCTCGGTGGTCATGGTCGTCTCCATCCTCAGGGTGTGAGCAAATGGCTCGGCCCGTCCGTTTGGCCCGGGATGCAACTTCTATGACATGGTAAATGCCGCGCCGCAACATTGATGGTGCGGTGCGATATCACGAATCCGTGAACAGCATCATTTGGTGGCGGTAATCGCCTACGTCTTGCGCAGGAAAATGTGACACCCGTCGCGGGTATACGTTTGATGCTTAAAACAAACGGGATTCCGCTTTAGGCCAATCATACGCCCGCTCCTAAAATTGGCACTCCGCAAAGATGGCGGATTAAAATAATAGCATCCTTATAAACGCCCCTGCACCGGCGGCGGATTCAGCCGGTCGCGATGGCCTCGAAGGCTCAGAATGGGCCGGCCGTTTTTGTCGTTGCAAATCCGCGCTACGAATGGGCACACTCGCCGGTAGAGCGCCGCAAAGGCGCCATGGGATGTGCGACGGGAGGGGTGTCATGGCGGAAGCCGGCAGGAAGCTGTCCTCGATGGACGCGTCGTTTCTATATCTGGAAACGCCGGAAATGCCGATGCACGTCGGCAGCATGGCGATCTTCCGCCTCCCCGACGACTATGCCGGCGACTTCTTCGAGGACTTCAAGGCGATGATCGCCTCGCGGCTACATGTGGCGCCGATCCTCAAGGCGCGGCTGGAGAAGGCGCCGCTGGACATCGACCACCCCTCCTGGGTCGAGGACGACCAGTTCGACATCGACCGCCATATTTTTCGCGGCAGCCTGCCCGCCCCGCACGATCGCGCCACGCTGGAGCGCATCGTCGGCTGGATGCATGCCAAGCTCTTGAACCGCGCCCGGCCGCTGTGGGAGTTCTACGTCTTCGAAGGCATGAAGGACCGCGAGATCGGGCTGTACTCCAAGATGCATCACGCCTGCATCGACGGCGGCGCCGGCGCCGCGCTGACCAGCATGATCTATGACGTCACGCCGATCCCGCGCGAGATCGAAAAGCCGGCGATCCGCGAGAAATTGCGTCAGGAACCGCGCGACATCGCAGCAAGCTTCATCGATTCCTACCAGCAGCTATGGCGGCAGCCGCTGGAGGGCGCCGGCAAGGGCATCGACCTGCCGCGCTCCGGCAAGAGCGACATCGGCTCGATCCTGTTCGACAATGCCATGTTCCAGATCGAGAGCGCGGTGAAATTCGCCGGCTCCATTCCTACCATGCTGAAAAGCGTCTCCGACGTGATGGCCAAGATCGCCGATCCGAAGTCGCGCGACAGCCTCAACAGCATGCTGTCGCCGCCGACTTTGCTCAACAAGACGATCTCGTCGGAGCGCAGTTTTGCCGGCGTCTCGGTGCCGCTGTCGGCGGCCAAGGCGGTCGCCAAGCAGGCCGGCGGCAAGCTCAACGACGTGGTGCTGGCGCTGTCATCCGGCGTGGTGCGGCGCTATCTGCTGGAGAAAGGCGCCCTCCCCGCCAAGGCAATGACCGCGGCGGTGCCTATTTCGCTGCGCGAGGAAGGCAACACCGACGCCAACAACCAGGTGTTCGGCATGATCTGCTCGATCGCCACCAACATCGAGGATCCCAAGGAGCGGCTTGAGGCGATCATCGCGCAATCGACCAAATCCAAGGAGATGTCGCATCCGCTGCGGGCACTGATGCCGCAGGTCTCCAGTCTGTCGATGCTCGGCGCGCCGATCATGGTGCAGATCCTGGCGCTGCTCTACAGCCGCACCAACCTCTCCGACGTGCTGCCGCCGTCCGCCAACATTACCGTGTCGAACGTGCCGGGGCCGCGGCAGACCCTCTATGCGGCCGGCGCCGAGTTGCTGCACATCTTCCCGGTGTCGATCGCCACCCATGGTCTGGCGCTCAACATCACCGTGCAGAGCTACCGCGACCAGCTCGATTTCGGCTTCATCGCCGGCGCCAACATCATTCCCCATGTGCAGGTGCTCACCGACATGCTGCCGGGCGAGTTCGCGTTGTTGCAGGCGGCGTTCGCGCCACCCGACGAACTCAAGAGTGCCGCCAGTTGAAAGCCCAACATGATTGAAATGCCGCCGTTGCAGTTCGCCGAGGTCAACGGCATTCGCATGGGATATTACGAGGCCGGCCCCAGAACCGACGCGCCACCGGTGGTGCTGTGCCACGGCTGGCCGGAAATGGCGTTCTCCTGGCGGCACCAGATCAAGGCGCTAGCCGAGGCTGGCATTCGCGTCATCGCGCCGGACCAGCGCGGCTACGGCGCGACCGACCGGCCCGAGAAGGTCGAGGACTACGACATCGAGCATCTCACCGGCGACCTGATCGGCCTGCTCGACCATCTCAAGATCGACAAAGCGGTGTTCGTCGGCCACGACTGGGGCGGCTTTATCGTCTGGCAGATGCCGCTGCGCTACATCGACCGCGTCGCCGGCGTGGTCGGCGTCAACACCCCGCATACTGATCGCGCGCCGATCGACCCGTTGCTGATCTATCGCAAGCGGTTTGGCGACAGCATGTACATCGTCCAGTTCCAGGATCCCGCGCGAGAGCCGGACCGGATCTTCGCCGGCCATGTCGACAAGACCTTCGATTTTTTCATGCGCAAGCCGATGCCGCGCAAGGCGCCGGCCGCGCCTGGCGCGACCGAACAGGCCGCATCTCCGACCGCCGGCATCGGCGCGTCGCCGAAAACCAATCTGGCTTTTCCGCAAATGGTCGCCGGCTACGACCCGGCGCGCGATCCGCGACCGAAAATCCTGTCGGACGACGAGAAGCAGGTGTTTGTCGATGCGTTCCAGACATCAGGCTTCACCGGCGGCATCAACTGGTACCGCAACATGAGCCGCAACTGGGAGCGCGCCGCCGGTCTCGACCACACGGTGCGCGTACCGGCGCTGATGATCATGGCGGAGAACGATGCGGTGCTGCCGCCCTCCGCCGCCGACGGCATGGAAAAGATCGTGCCGGACCTCGAAAAATATCTGGTGAAGGGCAGCGGCCACTGGACGCAGCAGGAGAAGCCCGACGAAGTCAGCGCCAAGCTGATCGAGTGGCGGCGGAGAAGATTTGGGTGACCGTTGGATGGGTAGAGCGAAGCGAAACCCATCAACCAAGCCATTGCCGCGATGGGTTTCGCGAAGACGCTCTACCCATCGTACAGAACGAAAGCCTCGCCACGTCATTGCGAGCGCAGCGAAGCAATCCAGAGCCACAAACGAAGGCTGGATTGCTTCCTCGCAAGGGCTAAGGGGAAAGCCAATTGGCTTTCCCTGACCTCGCAATGACGAACAGCATCTACGGGGGAAATTGAATATGCCGCCCACCAACAAGCTCGCTCCGATCCCGCATCCGCCGAAGCAACCGGTGGTGGGCAACATGCTGTCGCTGGATGCCAATGCGCCGGTGCAGGACCTCGCGCGATTGAGCAAGGAGCTCGGGCCGATTTTCTGGCTCGACATGATGGGCGCGCCGATCGTGATCGTCGGTGGCCACGACCTGGTCACCGAACTCAGCGACGAGAAGCGCTTCGACAAGGCGGTGCGCGGCGCGCTGCGCCGGGTCCGCGCCGTCGGCGGCGACGGGCTGTTCACCGCCGACACCAGCGACCCGAACTGGGGCAAGGCGCACAACATCCTGCTGCAGCCGTTCGGCAACCGCGCCATGCAGTCCTACCATCCCAGCATGGTGGATATCGCCGAGCAGCTCGTGAAGAAATGGGAGCGGCTCAACGTCGATGAGGAGATCGACGTGGTCCACGACATGACCGCACTGACGCTGGACACCATCGGCCTGTGCGGCTTCGACTATCGTTTCAACTCGTTCTACCGGCGCGACTATCACCCGTTCGTGGAATCGCTGGTGCGTTCGCTCGAGACCATCATGATGACCCGCGGCCTGCCGCTCGAGCATCTGTGGATGCACAAGCGCCGCCGCGATCTTGCCGGCGACGTCGCCTTCATGAATTCCATGGTCGACGAGATCATCGCCGAACGCCGCAAGGCGGCCGAGGCCGCAGACGGCAAAAAGGACATGCTCGGCGCCATGATGACCGGCGTCGATCGCTCGACCGGCGAGCAGCTCGACGACGTCAACATCCGCTACCAGATCAACACGTTTCTGATCGCCGGCCACGAGACCACCTCGGGGCTGCTGTCCTGCGCTATCTACGCGCTACTGAAACATCCGGAGGTGCTGAAGAAGGCCTATGCCGAAGTCGATCGCGTGCTCGGCCCCGATGTCGATGCCAGGCCGACCTATCACCAGGTCACGCAGCTCAACTACATCACGCAGATCCTGAAGGAGTCGCTGCGGCTGTGGCCACCGGCCCCAGCCTATGGCATCGCACCGATCCAGGACGAGACCATCGGCGGGCAATACAAACTGCGCAAGGGCACCTTCGTCACCGTGCTGGTGCTGGCGCTGCACCGCGATCCCTCGGTGTGGGGACCGAATCCCGACGCCTTCGATCCCGAGAATTTTTCCAAGGAGGCAGAGGCAGCGCGCCCGATCCATGCCTGGAAGCCGTTCGGCAACGGCCAGCGCGCTTGCATCGGCCGCGGTTTCGCCATGCACGAGGCGGCGCTGGCGCTCGGAATGATCCTGCAGCGCTTCCGGCTCATCGACCACCAGCGCTACCAGATGGTGCTGAAGGAGACGCTGACCATCAAGCCCGACGGCTTCAAGATCAAGGTGCGGCCGCGCGCCGATCTGGATCGCGGCGCCTATGCCGGACGGACAGGCGCGACTGCTGCCGCGATACCGCTGGCGCAGGCCGCCACCGGGCGTGCACGACCGAGCCACAATACGCCGCTGCTGGTGCTGTACGGCTCCAACCTCGGCACCGCCGAGGAACTGGCGACGCGGGTCGCCGATCTCGCCGAGGTCAATGGTTTTGCAACAAAGCTCGCGCCGCTGGACGATTTTGTCGGCAAGCTGCCGACCGAGGGCGGCGTGTTGATCTTCTGCGCGTCGTATAACGGCGCGGCGCCGGACAACGCCACGCAGTTCGTCAAATGGCTGGGCGGCGAGTTGCCCAAGGATGCCTTTGCCGGCGTCCGCTACGCCGTGTTCGGCTGCGGCAACAGCGACTGGCTCGCCACCTACCAGTCGATCCCGCGCACGATCGACGACCAGTTGCGGGCGCACGGCGCCAGCAACGCCTATGTCCGCGGCGAAGGCGATGCCCGCGACGACCTCGATGGGCAGTTCGAAGCCTGGTTCGCGAAGCTGCGGCCACTGGCAGTGCAGG
>NZ_JAQGJD010000043.1 GCF_028290785.1 Tardiphaga sp.
GCCATCCCGGGCATGGTCCAGGGATAATTCTTCGGGTCGGCCCATTTGGTGGCACCGCTCAGCACGAACAACTGCGGCACCTTCTTGCTGTTGAGGTAGCGGTGCACGGCATTGTTGGTGGCGGTGCCGAGCGAGCCGAACATGAACAGCACCTCGTCCTGCTCGACCAGCTTGCGGGTATGCTCCACCGTCTTCGGCGGCGAGTAGGCGTCGTCGAGACTGATCAGCCGGATCTTGCGGCCGTTGATACCGCCCTCGGCATTGATCTTCGCGAAGTAAGCCTCCTCCGCGCGCCCGATCACGCCGAAGCCGGAAGCCGGGCCGCTATAGGGCAGGGTTTGCCCGATGCGGATTTCGTCGCTGGCGGTCTCTGCCAGTGCGGGACCTGCTGCGCAGAGCGTCAGTGTCAAAGCGGCAAGCCAGTGCCGCGAAGCGCTCGTCATCGATGCCTCCCTGTGATTTTGTTTTTAGTTCTGGTTCTAGGCGATAGGCAGAGCGCGCCTAAGCGCGCGCCCGCTCCAGAAAGTCGCTGCGTGCCGCCTCGAACTCCCGCTTCAGCCGGTCAACCAGTTCGGCGACGGGTGGCGCATCGGTGATCTGGCCGATGCCCTGGCCGGAGCCCCAGATGTCGCGCCACGCCTTGGCCTTGGTGTTGCCGCCGGAGCCAAAATTCATCTTCGCCTTGTCGCCATCAGGCAGGTTGTCGGGATCGAGCCCCGCGGCCACGATCGAGGGGCCGAGATAGTTGCCGTGCACGCCGGTGAACAGGTTCGAATAGACGATGTCGTGGGCGGCATATTCCATCAGCGCGGCCTTGTAGGCCGGGTCGGCGTTGGCTTCCTCGGTGGCGATGAAGCGCGTGCCCATGTAGGCCATGTCGGCGCCGAGCGCGAGCGCCGAAGCGATGCTCCAGCCGTCGGAGATCGCGCCCGACAGCAGGATGGTGCCCTTGAACCACTGCTTCACTTCGCGCACCAGCGCGAACGGCGACAGCGTGCCGGCATGGCCGCCGGCGCCGGCGCAGACCAGGATCAAGCCATCGACGCCCTGTTCGGCGGCCTTGCGCGCGTGCTTCACATTGATGACGTCGTGGAACACCACGCCGCCATAGGAATGCGCAGCCTCGACGATCTCCTGTGGCGGACGCAGCGAGGTGATGATGATCGGGACCTTGTGCTTCACGCAGGTCTCCATGTCCTTCATCAGCCGGTCGTTGGAGGCGTGGCAGATCTGGTTGACCGCGTAGGGCGCGACTTTCTTCTCCGGATGCAGCGCCTTGTACTCGCCAAGCTCGTCCTCGATGCGGGTCAGCCATTCGCCGAGTTTTTCGACCGGACGCGCGTTCAGCGCCGGAAACGAGCCGACGATGCCGGCCTTGCACTGGGCGATCACTAGCTCCGGACCGGAGACGATGAACAGCGGCGAACCGAGCACGGGCAGTTCGAGCGAATTCGCAAGCGATGCGGGTAGCGGCATTGGCTTCATCCCTGTGGCGGCGTGTCTCCGCTTCATCCTGCGGATCCGAACACGCGCATTTTGATCGCAGGCCTGGCCGGCGGACCGGGTGGCTTGCTGCTTTGGCGACACTATAGGGCTGGACGGAAGCGGCGGATCGTTCAATATTGAACGGAGTGTTATTCAAGAATGAACGGAAGCGATCGGGCGTGGAGCGGGGAAGCCGATGGATTGGGATTTGTGCAAGACCTTCGTCGCCGTTGCCGAGACCCGGAGCTTTACCGGCGCGGCAGGGCGCTTGCGCAGCAGCCATCCGACGGTGGGCCGCCAGATTGCCGCGCTAGAGGCGCAACTCGGCACCAGGCTGTTTGTGCGCTCCGTCGATGGTCTTGCGCTGACGTCGCAGGGCCGTAAATTTCGCGACCATGCCGAGGCAATGGCCGCAGCGGCGCTGCGCGCCGAAGCGGCGGTCTCGGCGACCGGCGAGAATGCCCGCGGGGTCGTCAAGCTGTCGATCGGCGCGACGCTCGCGGCGCACTGGCTGATGCCGCGCATGGCCGCGTTTCTGCGCGAGCACGACCACATTCAACTGGAAGTCATCACCCATCCGTTTCCGGCCAGCGTGCTCCGCCGCGAGGCCGACGTGGTGCTGCGCCCGGTCAACAGCGGCGAGGAGAATTTGGTGGGACGCAAGGTCGGCCGCCTCGGCACCGGCTTCTACGCGTCGCGCGACTATGCCGCGCGTCGGCCATTGCCCGAGCGACGCGACGAATGGAGCGGCCACAGCATCATCGGCTTTGCCGACCGGGCCTCGAACGCGCATCTGGCGCGCTGGAGCGACCAGATCACGGGGCAGGGGTCGGTTGTCATGCGTTGCTCGTCGCAGGGCGACATGTTGGCCGCGGCGCGGGCGGGCATCGGGATCTCGGCGCTGTCCTGCCTCGTCGCCGCTGCCTATCCCGAACTGGTTCGCGTCGCGCCGCAGAAGCTGGCGAGCATCTCCGATCTCTGGCTGCTCGCCCATCCTGATCTGGTCGATCTGCCCGCGGTGCGCGCGGTGATCGAGTTCGTCGCCGACAGCGCGCGGGCCGACCGCGTCATGCTGCGCGGCTGATGTTATTTTGCGACTACGCCCTCGCGTTTCTTGATGGCGTGATAGTAGCTCCACCATAGATGCGCCGCGGCGCCGCGCAGCGGGCGCCACGGTTCGGCCAAAGGCGCCATCTGCTTCACCGTTGGGCGTGTCGCGAGGCCAAGCCCGACCTTGATCGCTTCCTGGATCGCGACGTCGCCGGCCGGCCAGGCGTCGCCGTGGCCCAGGCAAAACAGCAAATAGACATCCGCGGTCCACGGCCCGATGCCATGCAACCTGGTCAGCGTCGCGTGCGCGGCATCGGCATCCTCTTCGGCAAGCACATCGAGGTTAAGTCGCTCGGCGGCCAGTTCGCGCGCGAGCCCCTTCAGCGTCTTGATCTTGGCCGCGGACAGGCCGAGCCGCCCGAGGCGGTCGGCACGCGCCTTGCGCAAGGCGTCGTGGTGAAACGGATCGAACGCGCCGGACACCCGGCCCCAGATCGCGGAGGCGGAAGCCACCGAGACCTGCTGGCCGCAGATGATCTGGGCCAGCCCCTCGAATCCCGGCGCGCGCCGCCGCAGCTTGGGCATGCCGGCGATTGCCAGGATAGGTGGCAGCCGCGGGTCGAGCTTGACCAGCGCCAGCACGGCGTCCTCGAGATCGGCCTGGCTGTTGAGGTGCACGGTCATGGCGATCTAGGATCATCACGTCCCGCGGAAGAGTTCAATGCCACCCGTTTTCCGGTTTGCGCCCAGCCCTAACGGCTACCTCCACCTCGGCCATGCTTTCTCGGCTCTGCTGAATTTCGACCTGGCGCGGCAGGCCGGCGGCCGCCTGCTGCTGCGAATCGAGGATATCGACCGCGCCCGCTGCAAGCCGGAATTCGAAGCCGCGATCCGTGAGGACCTTACCTGGCTGGGCATCGCCTGGGAGACGCCGGTACGGCGGCAGTCCGAACATTTTTCCGAGTACCGCGCCGCCACGGATCGGCTGGCAGCGCAGGGCCTGCTCTATCCCAGCTTCGAAAGCCGCGCCGAGATTGCCCGGTTGGTCGCCGACGAACAGGCGCGGGGCAAATGGCCGCACGATCCCGATGGGGTGCCGCTGTATCCCGGTCTCGCCCGATCGCTGTCGCCGGAAGCCGTAGCCGGATTGCTGCTGGCCGGCGCGCCGACCGCGTGGCGGCTCGACATGGCCGCCGCCCGCCGCCGCAGCGGGGCGTTGGCGTGGACCGAGCAGGGCGCCGGCCCCTCCGGCGAGACGAACACAGTGGAAGCCCAGCCCGAAGCCTGGGGGGACGTCATCCTCGCCCGCAAGGAGACGCCGACCAGCTATCATCTGTCGGTGGTCGTCGATGACGCCCTGCAGGGGGTCACCGATGTCGTCCGCGGCCAGGACCTGTTCTGGTCGACCAGCGTACACCGGCTGCTGCAGGAGCTGCTCGGTCTGCCCGGCCCGGTGTACCGGCACCATCCGCTGCTGCGGGACGACCGCGGCGCCAAGCTGGCGAAGTCGTCAGGCGCCGTCAGTCTGCGAGAACTCCGCGCCCGCGGCGTCAGCCCTGCCGACATCCGGGCGATGGTGGGCCTCGCCGCAGCCGACTGACCGTCGCCGCGCGACTTTCACGCCAGACCTCGTGCCCGCGTGACTCGGCTAGCCCGGCCGTGGCATGGTGACGCCGGGGACGGATCATACCATGGCGCTGACATCGCGCACGCCGCAAAAGCCGCGGA
>NZ_JAQGJD010000050.1 GCF_028290785.1 Tardiphaga sp.
GCGCGAATCACATATCGAATATAAATGAAGGAAAATTCATTTTTTGAGGCGTGATGAGATCAAGCGCGCTTTCGACGAGGCGCTTTGCCAAAGCGACTTTGGATGATCCACGGGCTGCCGCGGCGGCAAGGGGAGCAGGGGAAAGACGAGTTCCGGTCCGATTGGAGATCGTCGATAAGTAGACATGAGGCCGGCGATGATCTGCTGAGCCGACCCCGGGTTCCGCTTCGCTTCATTTTTTTGGTGGCTCATCCATCGCACTGAATCGGTCGTCCAGTGAGGTTACGGCGGCAACTGCATCCATCCATCGGAAGCTCCCGCGCCGCGGCGCGGATTACATTTTTGTAAGTTCGTTGCTGTTCGTTTCTGAATCGTCAAAAAGCCAAGTGTAGTTCGTGCCCATCACGCGGCGCTCACGCTGAATTCAACGTGCAGGGCATTTCGTGCTGCATCAACGGACGTATCAATTTCTCCACAGAATCCGGCAATGCTGCCGGATCTGCATCGAAGGGAAAGTAACATGATCACAAGATTACTGGGAGCAGCCGCGATCGCGGCCATGGCGTTCGCCGCGGTGCCGGCTTCGGCCGCCCGCATGGAAGGCTGCAGCGGCAGCAATCTGCAGAAGATCGAAACTGCCGTCGAAGCGATGCCCGACGGCGATGCCAAGTGGGTGGCCTACAGGGAAATGACGGACGCGCAGACCGCCATGCTTGACGGCAAGATGGGGGTCTGCGCGGTGCACCTCACCAAGGCCATGCATGCCGGCATGATGAAGTAAGCGCGAGACGGATACTTTCCGCCATTGCTTGAGCGACGCGACGAGGCAATCCACAGACCACAAGCAACGACTGGATGCCTCGTCGCAAGGGGCTCCGCGCCATGATGCCCCGGGCGACAGCCTACGGCTGCTTTGCCAGCTGGGCTGCGAAATAGGCGATGGTCCTGGAGTAGACGTCACTCTTGTTCCACTGCTGGATAACGGCAAAATTTGCCGTGCCAGGTGCGAAGTCCTGGTCGCGCTTCCAGCCATAGCCGGCGAGATAGTTCGCGGTGGAGGCGAGGACGTCGGGCGCACTGTGCAGCAGGTCGCGTTTGCCGTTGGCGTCGAAGTCTACCGCGAACTTCAGATAGGACGACGGCATGAACTGGGTCTGGCCGATCTCGCCGGCCCAGGCGCCGCGCATTTCGGCAGGTGTGAGATCGCCGCGATCGACGATGCGCAAGGCATCCATCAACTCGCCGCGAAAAAGCTCGGCGCGGCGGCAATCATAGGCCAATGACGCCACCGCGCGGATGGTCGGGAATTTGCCGATATTGACGCCGTAGTCGGTCTCCAGCCCCCAGATCGCCACCAGCACCGGGCCGGGCACGCCGTATTGCTGTTCGATGCGCCCCAGCACTGAGCCGTAGCGCTTTAGCATGTCGCTGCCGCGCTGCAGCCGCGGCGGCACCATGCGGTTTGAGAACTCCTCGAAACTCTGCTTGAACACCTGCTGGCCGCGGTCGCGCGACAGCACGCTGTTGTCCAGGGTCACGCCGGTGAGGCCGGCGTCGATGGCGCGCTGCGAGATGCCTTTGCCGAGCGCTTCGGTTTTGACATCGCCCAGCCAGCTCTCAAAGCTGCCGCTGCCACAGGCCGCGGCCGCGAAGGCGGTGGAGACGGGGACGAACAGCGACGCGCCAAGCAGCAGCGCGTGGAGCAGGGAGCGGAGGATCATGAGAACTCGTCCAGCCATGGTTGGCGATCGCGAATGATACTTCGCAATGCGAAATGTCACGGCCAACCGCGGCCAAAACAAGGCTTTCTGCTCGGCCGGCATGAAGGTGATGTGACAACCTGGCAAGGATTTCCGGCGAAGATCAGTGGATTGGCAAGTGCGGCGCGGCCGGCTAGAATCGCGAAGTGCGCGGTCATTCGCTGCCGCGCTGGAACCAACCGCTGCGCCAGACCTTCACACAGACATCCAGTTCATTGGGAGCGACGTTATGAGCATTTTCGGAAAAATCATGAGCGCGATTTTCGGCACCAGCGCGACCGCCGCCACCCCGGGCAGCACGCCCGCCGGGGGCTCCGCGCCCGCCGGCGCACCCGCCGCTCCGATCGACAGCGTCGATGTCGCTGCGATCCTCGACAAGGCTGTCGCCGCCAAGGGCGAGAAGCTGGAATGGAAGACCTCGATCGTCGATCTGATGAAGGCGCTCGATATCGATTCCAGCCTGACTGCCCGCAAGGAGCTCGCCAAGGAGCTCGGCTACACCGGCGACATGAACGATTCCGCCAGCATGAACATCTGGCTGCACAAGCAGATGATGGCCAAGCTCGCCGCCAATGGCGGCAAGCTGCCAGCGGACATCAAGCACTAAGCTTGCTTTGCGCATCAACGAAGGCCCGCATTCGCGCGGGCCTTTTTTCTTGACGGCCATCGTGCATGGTCTCATCTGTCCGCGGCGCTACGGCCGGGCCGGCATTCACAGAGTAATAAATTGTCATGATGATGAAACACTCGCGGCTGGTACTGGTGCTGATGGCCTGGATCGCGCTGCCCGGCGCGGCGCGCGCGGACAGCCTGAAGGTCCTCACCGCCGGCGCCTTCAAGCAGGTCCTGATGGCGGTACTGCCGGCGTTCGAGGCCGCCGGCCATCAAGTCACCGTCGAACAGGACACGGTTGGCAATCTTGTCAAGCGCGTCACCGGTGGAGAGGCCTTCGACCTCTTGATCGCATCGCCTGCGGCGCTGGCCAGCACGCGGCCGTCCGGCAGACTCGGCGGAGTAGACACTGATCTGGCGCGCGTCGGTGTCGGCGTGGCGGTGAAGGAGGGCGCGCCCAAGCCCGACATCGGCACCGTGGAAGCTTTCAAGCAGGCGCTGCTGGCGGCGAGGCACGTCACCTATATCAATCCCGCGGCCGGTGGCAGCAGCGGCATCTATCTCGACGGGTTGATCGACAAGATGGGGATCGGCGCCGAGATCCGCGCCAAGGCGGTGCTGGTAAATGGCGGCTATTCCGCCGAGCGCCTGGTATCCGGCGAGGCCGACATCGCAGTGCAGCAGATCAGCGAACTGCTGCCGGTCAAGGGCGTCGTGCTGGTCGGGCCGCTGCCTCGCGAGATCCAGAACTATACGATATACTCAGCCGCGCTTTCGGCTGATCCCGCGCACCATGCGGCGGCGCAGGCGCTGATCGCGCTGCTGCAGGGCGCCTCCGGACGCGAGGCAGCCGCCGCCAAGGGAATGGAGCCGATCGACCGCGTTACGCCGACCAAATAGACCAAGAGCAAAAACAAAACCTATCGAGGAAACACCATGAACCCCATCGACCGCCGAACGATTCTGACCACCGGCACGCTGGCGCTGGCCGGCGCTGCCGTGAACCAGCCGGCAAAAGCCCAGGCCGGACCGAAGGCACTCTTTGCCGTGGAAACGATCACGATTCCCGTCGTCGGCGAGACCGACGTGTTTCCGGTGCGGCGGATCTACTGCATTGGCCGCAACTACGCCGCGCATGCCATCGAGCGTGGCTCCGACCCGACCCGCGAGCCGCCGTTTTTTTTCCAAAAGCCGACCGACGCGATCCAGAACGTCGCCGTAGGCAGCGTTGCCGATCATCCCTATCCGTCGCTGACCAAGAACTATCATCACGAGGTCGAATTGGTGGCGGCGCTGAAATCCGGCGGCACCAACATCCCGGCGGACAAGGCGCTGGAGCACGTCTACGGCTACGCGCTTGGCCTCGACATGACGCGCCGCGACCTGCAGAACGCCCAGGCAGCAGAGAAAAAGCCGTGGGAGATCGGCAAGAGCTTTGACCATGGCGCGGTGATCGGGCCGATCCATCCGGTCAGCAAGACCGGGCATTTTTCAAAAGGCGCGATCTCGCTGTCGGTGAACGGCACGGTGCGGCAGAATTCCGATCTCGACAAGATGATCTGGAGCGTCGCCGAGCAGATCGCCAAGCTTTCCGAAGCGTTCGAACTGAAGGCCGGCGACATCATCTATTCCGGCACGCCGGAAAACGTTGGCCCGGTGGTCAAGGGCGACGTGCTGCTGTGCAAGCTGCAGGGCCTGCCGGACATGTCGATCAAGATCGTTTGAGGATCGCGCCGTCATGGCCGGGCTAAAGCGCGAAGCGCGGCTTCGCTAGATGTCCCGGCCATCCACGATGTTCCGCGGGGACGTGGATGCCCGGCATAGCGCCGGGCATGACGGAGGAGAGGCCGGTGTTGGAATATCAGCCCACCAGATCGGCCACTTCCGGATGCCGGTCGAGGTAATCCGAGACGAACGAGCAGCCGGCCACCACCTTGTGGCCATCGGCGCGGATCAGCTCCAGCGCGCCCTTCACCAGCTCTGATGCGACACCTCGGCCGCGCAAAGCTGGCGGCGTCTCGGTGTGGGTAATGATCACCCGGTCGCCCGTCAGCCGGTAATTGGCAAAGGCCACTGACCCGTCGACGTCGAGCACGAAGCGGTCGTTGGCCTTGTCGTCTCGGACAACGGAAGCGGTGAGGGCGTCGGTCATAGGGCATTCCTGGCGGGCAGTATCGATCCCCGATAGATCGGCATGATCGCGGAGTTTTGCAAGCGCGGTGCCGGCCGGCGCCAGGCTTCCGCCAGGTGGCAAATCGCCGCCCGTGGCCCGACGGCGCATGCTAGGGTGATTCATCGCGCCCCCTCTGGCGCGTTTGTCATTGCAAGGGCCGGGCCCGCGGGCCGCCCACCTCGTCAGGAAACACCATGAGCAACGCCCCCAACCAAAAAGGCCCCAACACCAAGAAGAAGCAGAAGTGCAAAAACTGCGAAGGCAAGGGATTGCTGAAGAAGGGCGACAAGGTGGTGACGTGCCAGAGGTGCAAGGGGACGGGGCTGCGCTAGTCCGTGCAGCGGATATCCGGACCGCGCAGGTTCAGGCCCGCGGCCCGGTCAGCGCGACGATGATGTCGTCCATGCGCGAGAACATGAAATTCGGCGCGCGCGCCTTCAAGGCGGTCGCGCTCGTATAGCCCCACGACACCGCGCCGAAATCGATGCCGGCCTCGCGTGCCGCATCGATGTCGCGGATTTCGTCGCCGATCGAAATCAAATCATCGACCGGGATGCCGGTGCGGTCGAGGATACGCCGGAATTTTGCCGACTTGCCAAACAGCCCGGCGCCGCAGGCGAAATGGCTCACGTGCCGAGCGAGATCGCCCAGCACGTGGCGGACGTTGCTCTCGCTATCGGAGCTGACCATGGCGATGGTAACGCCGCGCGCTTTCAATTCGCCGAACATGCGATCGACGCCGGGAAACAGCGGGATGCTGTCGATCTGTTGCGATTTCCGCTTGCGCATGTCGCGCGCAATCAGCGGGATCCGCCATCTGGCGACGCC
>NZ_JAQGJD010000092.1 GCF_028290785.1 Tardiphaga sp.
GCGCGAAGGCCGCCGCCGTCGCCGCGGTGAAACCCAACCTGCCGATCGACCGCACCATGGTGCTGCTGGCCTTCGCCTTTGCGGCGGCATGGAGCGTCACCGGCGCGATGGCGGCGCATCTGCCGCGCATCATGGAGGCCGCCGGCGCCACCAGCGTGCAGGCGATCACCGCGGGCGCGCTGATTGGCCCGGCGCAGGTGTTCGCCCGCATCGTCGAGGCCAGCTTCCTCAGCCGTTTTCACCCGCTGCTATCGACGCGGCTGGCCTGCCTGACGCATCCGATCGGCGCCGGCATCCTGGCGCTCGCCGGCGGCGGCGCGGCCGGCGTGTTCGCGGTGTTCCACGGCACCGGCAACGGCATCCTCACCATCGCCCGCGGCACCCTGCCGCTGGCGATCTTCGGCCCGCAGAACTACGGCTACCGCCTCGGCCTGCTCGGCGCGCCCGCGCGCATGGCGCAGGCCGCCGCGCCGCTGGCGTTCGGGCTGCTGATCGACGTCATTGGCAGCCGCGTGCTGATCGTATCGTCCGCGCTCAGCCTGTCGGCGCTGCTGGCGTTATGCCTGCTGCGCACCAAGTCAGCCAATCCCCGCGATGAAGCGCTCGATCTCGAGCGATAACAGGCCGGATTGGCGTCCCAGTTCGTCGGTCGTCTGGCGTACCTGGCCGGCGGCGGTCACCGTACCGGCCGCGGCGGTACGCACATCGCCCAACTGGCTCGATACGCGGTCGGTCAACAGGGCGACTTCCTGAGAATCGCGCGACACCTGATTCATGGCGCTGACCTGTCCCTGAACGGCCTGGGTGATCGCACCGGTCAATCCGTCAACCTCGCGAATCCGCGCACCGATCGCATCCATCGCCAGCACGGCTGAGTCGGTGGCGCCCTGAATGGCGGAGACTTGCAGCGTGATCTGATTGGTCGCCGTCGCCGTCTGCGACGCCAGCGATTTCACTTCGCCGGCGACGATGGCGAAACCCCTTCCAGCCTCGCCCGCCCGCGCCGCTTCAATGGTCGCATTCAGCGCCAGAAGGTTGGTCTGCGCGGCAATGGCGCTGATGACGCCGACAACCTGACCGATTTCAGTGGCAGCGCCGGCGAGCCGGGCGACCTCTCGATTGGTTTCCGCGGCGTCGCTCACCGCATGGGCGGAGAGCCTGGAGGATTGCTCCACTTTCATGGAAACTTCTGCGAGCGAAGCGCGCATTTCCTCGGAAGCACCGGCCACCGAATTGATGCCCTCGGCGGCCTGCCGCACCGCGCGCGCAATTTCGTCGGTCTGACGTGTCGCGTCGGTTGCCGTTTCAGTCATGGCGTCGGCGGCGACGACCATCTGCCGATTGGCCTGGGCTACGGTATCGAGGGTTCGGCCCACCGACGCCTCGAATTCGCGACACAGCGCTCCCAGACGCGTCGCCCGTTCGACATCCGCAGCCTGCGCGGCCTGGCGTTCTGCATTGGCCAGTTGGGACTTGATCGTGCCCTGCCGCAAGTCTTCAAGCGTCTCGGCCATCGCCGAAAATTCATCGTCCTGACCGACCTGTGGCACGGCAGCGTCGTATTCGTGGCGCGACAGGTGTCCGATCGCTTCACTCAGGGCTCGGACCGGCTGAATGACTCGCCGGCGGATCAGCCGCAGGATCAGTGCCGCGCCTGACAGCGCGAGCATTGTCGCCGCGATCGTCACGATCAGGCCGAGTTGAGCGGCGGCGTGCTGCGCCTCGGCGCGCTGCTGCATCAGGTCGAGCGCTTTCAACGCAATTGCCAAAATCGATTCGAACGGGGCGTTGCACAGCGACGTCCACTGCGCCGGCGCGATCGGTTGGGATCCCTTGCCCAGCGTGCGATAGACGTCATCCCGTTTCGTGACGGAGGTAGTGTATTCGCGCTCCGCCGTAGCGACGACGTCCGCGAGTTGTGGCGACATGCCCGGGCGCACCAGCACGCCTTTCAAGGAACTCCAGCCGGCCTCCCCGGCGCCGCGCATCCTGCCCATCGCGGCCAGATGCGTCGATGACAGGCCTTCATTGGCAGCAACCGCAGGGCGCAGAGTCGAGCATTCGGCGCCCGCCGCCTCCCGGAGGCTCCAGGCGGTCTGGCGTACACCGACCAGCTCCGCGACGTAGGGATCGGCGATCCGCGCCTCGGCGGCGACGTTGAGCGAGGCATCGTTCAGCTTCTCGAGCACCCCGCTCATGGACTTGTACCAGGCGTCGGTATCCGCGACGCTCCGGCTGGCCCTTGGTTTGGCGGCGGCCGCGTCGAGCGCCTGCCATTTCTGAACGGAATCGCTCCAGCGATTGCCGATATCGACGACCAGTCCATCGAGCGCCACGCCGCCAATGCGCGGCAGGACTGCTACCGCTTCCTTCAATTTTGCCGCCCCGCGTTCGCGCAGCTCCGTCAGTTTTCCGAGCGGCTCGTCGAGATTGAGCAATGCGGTCTGCGCTTCGCCGCGCGAGTTACGCAAAACCTGCATGCTGTTGAACAGGGTTCGATCAGCCTCGGCGAGAGTGACGAGCCGACCGGCCGCCGCCATGTCGCGCCAATCCTTGGCGAGCTGCAGACCAAGCAGAACCACCAGAACAGCCGTCAGGCCGACGAACGCTCCGGTCAGCAGACTGCCAACACGGAAATGAAATCCGATACGCGTCATGTGTCCCTGAAAGTATTGTGCAGATGAGGAATCGCTCGCGGCTGCTTCCGCTGATCGAGGCATATTCGATCGATGTTAATTTAGGGCTACTTCCGATGCCTGTTGGCTATGCAGAACTTCATCCGCGCCCCGGCAAAGTCGCCGCGGCGACAAACCGCCGTGCCTGTCCAAAGCGAGCCTCAGCCTGCCAGATAGCGCTCGTATTTGCCGCGCACGGCTTCGTCGGCGGCGATGTCGGGATCGAGGGTGTAGAGGTCCTGCGCATGGCTGATGCCGCGCAGCACGAAGCGGCCGGTGGACACGAGATAGTTTCGCCCGGCTGCATCTAGTCCGTTGCGGAACGCCGATGACGTCAGCAGCGGACGGTCCACCGAACTGCACATCGAGGCGATGCGGCTGACTTCGTTGACCGAGGGGCCGACCACCG
>NZ_JAQGJD010000162.1 GCF_028290785.1 Tardiphaga sp.
ACGGCTTCCAGCGTTATGTCCGACGATGTCATCAAGCCCCGGTCAGTTGCGATCAGCCATCGCGGTGACCGTTTCTAGAATTGTGCATCGCGCTAACGACTTCAAGGGTCAGGCTTCCGGCACAAACCCCTCAAAAATCATCTGGTCGGCATGGGCGGCCGCGGTGGCGCGTTGCTCCGGCGTGCGCACGGTCCAGGTCAGCAGCGCGCAGCCGAACAGGCGGCGCGCGATCCAGGGGGCCGGGGCCGGCAATTGGTTGACCCAGTAGGCAACGAAATGCGGTCGGGTGGTGAAGGCATGACGGAGCTGCAGCATGCCACGGCGTTGCGCCGGGGCCAGCCTTAGCCACTCGCCATCCTCGTAGCTGCGCTGGGCGATGATGCCGCGCGGCAGCTCCGGCATCATCTGGCGCAGCGCCAGCACCTGGTCGGGATCGAACGACATCGCGGCTACCGGACCGCGATAGGATTTCAGGATTTCCACTGTCCGCGCAACGAGTTTGCGGTCGCCGTCGAAGTGACTTTTCAACTCGATCACCAATGCGACCCGACCATCGACCAAGGCGCAGAGGTCGCTCAGCGACATCATTTTTTCCGAAGTGTCGTTGAAGGTGATCTGCTTCAGCTCGGTGGCGGTCTTGCCGAGCAGGGCGCCGGAGCCCTGGGTCAGGCGGCCAAGTTGGTCGTCGTGATGCACCATCGCCTCGCCGTCGGCGGTGAGCTGCAGATCGACTTCGATGCTGAAATTGCCCGCGATGGCCGCGCGAATCGCGCCGGGCATGTTCTCGACGATGCCGCGGGCGCGATCGTGCAGCCCGCGATGCGCGACCGGGCGGGCCGTCAGCCAGTCAGGTGCGCGCATCGTCGATTCCTCGATCAGGCGACTTCGAACACGCCGTCGATCTCGACCGCGCAATCGGCGGGCAGCGAGGCAACGCCGACCGCGGCGCGGGCGTGGCGGCCCTTGTCGCCGAAGGCCGCGACCATCAGGTCCGACGCGCCGTTGATGACCTTCGGGGCGTCGATGAAATCCGGCGTCGAATTGACGAAGCCGCCGAGGCGGACGACGCGCACGACCTTGTCGAGATCGCCGAGCGCTGCCTTGACCTGGGCCAGCAGGTTGATGGCGCAGCCTTTCGCGGCGTTGACGCCTTGCTCGAGGGTGACGCCGGCGCCGAGCTTGCCTTTGGCGATCAACTGGCCATCGGCCCCCATGCAGATCTGGCCCGACACGAACAGCAGGTTGCCGGTGCGCACGAAGCCGACGTAATTCGCCACCGGGCTGACGGGCTCGTGAATGGTGACGCCCATTGCCGCAAGTTTCTGCTCGACCGTTCCTGCCATGGTAATCCCCGAATAATTGAATGTTGCGCCTGAATTGTTCCGGTCAAGGTACTCAGGCCCGGCCTGTTTCACCCATCGCGTCCGGACATGCAAGTGACGATCGGACGACGCCGCAGCGCCGCGACGGCCGTCGCAGAAACTGTGCTTTCGCCGTGATCGGGCTCGCCCAGGCCGCAGCTTCACGGAAAATGCGGCCGTTCCATAGTCCTTTTTGGGGTCGGCGGCCGCGTTGCCGTAGTTGCGGCGCAATGGCGCGCTTTCTATTGTCGCAATTCAAGAATCCAGGGAAACCCGATGCGTCGCACATTGCCTCTTTCGCGCCTCCGGGCGGCCTCGTTGGCGCTGGCTGTTATCGTTGCTCCCGGCGTCGCCCACGCCGCCGCCAGCGCGCCGTTCATGGCGCATCAGGCGCTGTACGAATTGAAGCTGCTGAAGGCGCGCGGTAACGCCACCATCAACAGCGCCAACGGCCGTATCCTCTATGACTTCACCGGAAGCGCCTGCGAGGGCTACACCTCGGACTTCCGCCAGGTGTCCGAACTGGATAGCGGCGAAGGCAAGAACACGCTGAGCGACCTGCGCTCCACCAGCTGGGAAGATGGCGCCGGCAAGAGCTACCGCTTCAAGATCGACACCAGGATGAACGACGGCGATCCCAGCATGATCGACGGCGTCGCCGAGCGCGACGGCGACCACGTCACCATCAAGCTGAAGCAGCCGGTGGTGAAGACCTTCACGCTGCCGGGCACCACCGTATTTCCGACTGAGCAGATCCACCGCATCATCGCCGCCGCCCGCGAGGGCAAATCGGTGCTCGAACTCAGCGTCTATGACGGCTCCGACACCGGCGAGAAGGTCTACAACACCCTCACGGTGATCGGCGCGGCGATCCCCGGCGACCGCAAGATTGCGACGCCGGATCCATCGACCGACAGCGACGCGATGAAGTCGCTGACGCGCTGGCCGGTAACCGTCAGCTACTACGACCAGTCGGCCAAGCCCAATAGCGGCGAGCAGACCCCAGTCTATGCGATGTCGTTCGAGCTCTACGAGAACGGCGTATCGCGCTCGCTGGTGCTGGACTACAACGATTTCGTCATCGGCGGCACGCTGGGCAAGTTCAACGTCAAGGCCTCGAAGCCCTGCAAGTGATCCTGGTGTCCCGGACGCGCTGCAGCGTGTAATGCTGCTGCGCAGAGCCGGGATCCCGGTTACGCAAGAGTACCGGGACCCCGGCTCTGCGAAGCGATACTGCGTATCGCGTCGCGTCCGGGGCACGAGTGCCAGCTACTCCTGCGCCTTCTCCGGCCCGTCATAGGCAATACCGCGGATCACCGCCGCGGTGCCGAATCGCTTGCGCAGATCATCCATGGCGCGCTCGGCATGGGCCGAGCGGCGGTCGATCATGTCGGTGTCGCCGGCCTGCGAGCCCGGCGTCAGTGCGCTGACGCCAGTGCCGATCAGGCGGAACGCGGTGCCGTCGATCTCCTTCGCCAGCATTTCGCGGCTGATGGCGAAGATTTTTGCGGCCAATTGCGTCGGCGCATGAATCGATTGCGAGCGGGTGCGCTGGCGAAAGTCCGCGGTCTTCAGTTTCAGCGTGACGGTGGTGCCGGCGAGCTCGCCGCTCTTCAAGCGTGACGAGACCTTTTCCGACAGCCGCCAGAGGATTTTCTCCAGCGTTGCGAAGTCGCGGATGTCCTCGTTGAAAGTGGTCTCGTTGGAAATGGTCTTGGCGCCGCGATCCGGCACCACGTCGCGATCGTCGATGCCGCGGGCGAGGCGCCACAGCCGCCGGCCTTCGCCGCCGAACTGCTTCATCAGATCGATTTCGTCGGCACTCTGCAGGTCGGCGATCTTGCGGAAGCCGCGTTGCGACAGCTTTTCGGCGGTCGCCGGCCCGACGCCGAAGATGAAGCCGACCGGCCGGTCGGCCAGCATGGCGCGCGCATCGGCCTGGTCGAGCACGGCGAAGCCTCTGGGCTTGTCGAGGTCGGAGGCGATCTTGGCTAGGAACTTGTTGACCGACAGGCCCACCGACACGGTGATGCCGACGTTGCGCTCGATTTCGCCGGCGAATTTGGCCAACACTTTGGCGGGGATCATGCCGTGGACCCGCTGAGTGCCCGACAGATCGAGGAACGCCTCGTCGATCGACAGCGGTTCGACCAACGGGGTCAGCGCCTGCATGGCATGGCGCACCTCGCGGCCGACGCGGACATACTTCGCCATGTCCGGCCGCACGACCGCGGCGGAGGGGCACAGCTCCAGCGCCTTGAACATCGGCATCGCAGAGCGCACGCCGTAGGTGCGGGCGATATAGCAGGCCGCCGACACCACGCCGCGCTTGCCGCCGCCGATGATCACCGGGCGATCGGCGAGCTCGGGATCGTCGCGTTTCTCCACGGTGGCGTAGAAGGCGTCGCAGTCGATATGCGCCAGGGTCAGCGAGGGCAGGGCATGATGCCGCACCAGCCGCGGTGAACCGCAGACGCTGCAGCGCTTTCGGGCCACGTCCTGGTCGGCAAGGCAATCCCGGCAGAAGCAGCGCGGTCCGCTCGCCTCTGGCGGGGTGTCGGTCACGGGATGTCGCGCTCGATCTGGGGATCGCCGAGCGCCTGGCGCGCCGCCGCAATGGTGGTCGGATGCAGTTGCGAGGAGGCCGAGAAGGCCTGCACCGTTTCGTCGTCGCGCAGCACGAAATCCAGTACGCTGACCAGGAATTGCGGATCCTTGGCAGCGGAGCGCAACGTTTCCGGGCCGATTCCGCTCTCTGACAGGAATAATCCCAGCCGTTCGGGCTCGCCGGCCACGAAGGATAACGCCTGAATTGCAACGATTTCAGCGACTTGGCTGGGGTTATGTTGACGCTTTTTCAGCATGCCTGTTTGCCTTTCCGTAACTTATCGTCTCTATTTTGAATCATCATGCCCGAGTCACCGGAGCGTTTCCAGCAACTGGAAAAACGCAGCCGGGACGAGGGTGGCTCCGGCAGGGTGACTGGAGCGATTTCTGACATTCACCTGGAAAAGCATGGCCGCGCCGCTGAGCAATATCGCTCCGCGCAGACAGAACGTTGAAGTTCGGGATTGGAGGACGGGATGGCTAAAACCGTCCTGATCGTGGAGGACAACGAGCTCAACATGAAGCTCTTCCGCGATCTGCTGGAGGCCCACGGCTATCAGACGGTCGGCACGAGCAACGGCTTCGAGGCCCTCGACCTCGTTAAGAAGCTGCGCCCCGATCTGATCCTGATGGATATCCAGTTGCCGCAGGTCTCCGGCCTCGAAGTCACGCGCTGGATCAAGGACGATCCGGCGCTGCGCATGATCCCGGTCGTGGCCGTCACCGCCTTCGCCATGAAGGGCGATGAAGAGCGCATCCGCGAAGGCGGCTGCGAAGCCTATTTGTCAAAACCCATTTCGGTTGGAAAGTTCATCGAGACCGTTCGTCGGTTTATCGGTTGAGGAGTTTGCGATGTCGGCACGCATTCTGGTCGTCGATGACATCCCCGCCAACGTCAAGCTGCTGGAAGCCCGGCTGTCCGCCGAGTACTTCGACGTCATCACCGCGTCGAGCGGCGCCGAAGCGCTGGCGATCTGCGCGCGTTCGGAATGCGACCTGATCCTGCTCGACGTCATGATGCCGGACATGGACGGCTTCGAGGTCTGCCGGCGGCTGAAGTCCAATCCGGCCACCCATCATATTCCGGTGGTGATGGTGACCGCCCTCGATCAGCCGTCCGATCGCGTCCGCGGACTGGAAGCCGGCGCCGACGACTTTCTGACCAAGCCCGTCACCGACGTGGCGCTGATTTCGCGTGTACGCTCTCTGACACGGCTCAAGATGGTCACCGATGAGCTGCGCATGCGCGCTTTGACGACCATGGAAATCGGCATCCAGAGCCCGGAGCGCGACGCGGTAGCCGAGACCGGGCGCGACGGCCGCATCCTGATCGTCGACGACAGACAGTCGTCCTACGAGCGCATCGTGCAGACATTGCAGGCCGAGCACCATGTCGAAGTGCAAGCCAATCCGGCCGAAGCTCTGTTCAATGTCGCTGAAGGCGATTACGAGTTGGTAATCGTATCGCTGGCACTGAAGGA
>NZ_JAQGJD010000191.1 GCF_028290785.1 Tardiphaga sp.
CACGGCAACCGGCGCAGCAGCGACCGGCGCCGGCGTCGCGGCAGCCACGGGGGCCGGCGTCGGAGCGACGGGTGCGGGAGCCGGGGGCGGGGCAGCAGGCGTCAATGCGACCGGCGCGGCCGGCGCATCGGACGCCATCCGGCGCTTGCCGCGCTTTTCCACCACGACCACGTTGGTACGACCGTGGCTGAAGCTCTGGCGCACGGTGCCCGTCTCGACGCGCGGCTTGAGCGTCAAGGTCTTGCTGGGAACACTCAGAGTCTTGTCGCCAGGCGTTTTGGTATCAACCATTCAGGCAGTCCTAATCTTGTTGCGTTGTGCGCGTCCGCACAGTCTCTTCATCAGTCGCATTATCGTCAGAAGTAATGTCGTCAGAAGTCTCGGTCAGCGATGCCGTTGCCGGCAAATCGTGTTTCAGCTTTGCTTTGGCGTTTGCGTTGCCGTCGTCGTCAGCCATCCGGTATTGGACCAGTGTCTGGCTGCGCGACAGGAACGTTTTGCCCGCCGGGCCTGTAAGCACGGCAGCATGTATCACATTTGACCGGCCTAATGCCAAATCCAATTCATCGCAGCTCAATACCGTAATAATCGGCAAAGGGCGCGAATTTTCGCCGAATTCGGCATTCTGGCGGGCGATGCCGTCCAATTTCCGGATTCCGTCGACCGCGCCGTCGGAGGCGTGGAGCAAAGCCTGGGCGTTCTGGCGCTTCAGCGCGTCCTCGACCTTGGTAAAGCCGGAGACGATCGCGCCGGCCTTGGCGGTCATCGCCAGCGCCTCGATCAGGCCGCGGATCATCAGTTTGTCGGTGTCGTCGGCCAGCGTCGGCGACGCCTTGACCGGCTTCTTGAAGCCCTTCGAAAATACGTTCCGCTTGACGGCCTCGGCCACCGTCTTGCGGTTGGCCGTGACCCACAGGCCGCGGCCGGGAAGCTTGCGCTTCAAATCCGGGATCGCCTCGCCCGTGGGCGCGACGACAAACCGGATCAGCTCATCGATCGGGCGCACGACCCGCGTGACCGCGCACATCCGCTCGGTCCCGGATTTGGTGCTCCGAGGTCCTTTGTCGAGATCTGCCGGGTCAGCGAGGGCAAGCATGCGCGTGACACGTTCCTTACGCTTCTTCGGTGGCGTCGACGGCGGCGCCCTTGTCGAGATCGGCCTGGGTGATCCAGCCGGCGATGACGCGGGCCTGCATGATCAGGGCTTCGGCGTCCTCGCGCGACACTTCGCTGGCGTCGAGCACGCCGGGGTGCTTGATCGGCTCCGAACCTTCCTTGCGCTCGGTCCAGCCCACCAGATCGTCGGTGGCGCAACCGGCCAGGTCTTCGACGGTCTTGATGTCGTTTTCACCGAACTTGACCATCATCTTCAGGGTCACGCCGGGCACCGTCTTCAATGCGTCTTCCACACCTAGTTCCTTACGTTTGTTTTCAAGCTCTGATTCGAGCTGTTCAAGGTATTCGCGCGCGCGGCTTTGCAGCTCGGCGGCGGTTTCGTCGTCAAAACCCTCGATGCCGGACAGTTCCTTGACATCGACCATGGCCAGTTCCTCGACCGAGGTGAAACCTTCCGACGCCAGCAGCTGACCGACAACTTCGTCGACGTTCAGCGCTTCCATGAACACCCGCGTGGAGTTTTCGAAGTCGGCCTGGCGGCGCTCGGACTCTTCTGTCTCGGTCAGGATGTCGATGTCCCAGCCGGTCAGCTGCGAAGCCAGACGCACGTTCTGGCCGCGACGGCCGATCGCAAGGGATAGCTGGTTATTGGTGTCGGGAACGACAACCTCAATGCGCTCGCGATCTTCGTCGATCACGACTTTCGAGACTTCCGCCGGCGCCAGCGCATTGACCACGAAGGTGGCGATGTCGGCCGACCACGGGATGATGTCGATCTTCTCGCCCTGCAGCTCGTTGACCACGGCCTGCACGCGCGAACCGCGCATACCGACGCAGGCGCCGACCGGATCCACCGAGGAATCCCTTGAAATCACGCCGATTTTCGCGCGCGACCCGGGGTCGCGGGCGACTGCCTTGATCTCGACGATACCGTCGTAGATTTCCGGCACTTCCTGCGCGAACAGCTTGGCCATGAACTGCGGATGGGTGCGCGACAGGAAGATCTGCGGGCCGCGGGTCTCGCGACGGACGTCGAAAATATAGGCGCGGACGCGGTCGCCGTTGCGGAACACTTCGCGCGGCAGCATCTCGTCGCGGCGCACGATGGCTTCGCCGCGGCCGAGATCGACGATCACACTGCCATATTCGACGCGCTTGACGATGCCGTTGACGATGTCGCCGATGCGATCCTTGAATTCCTGGAACTGGCGGTCACGTTCGGCCTCGCGCACCTTCTGCACGATCACCTGCTTGGCGGACTGCGCGGCGATGCGGCCGTATTCCAGCGGCGGCAGGGTGTCGGCGATGGTATCGCCGATCTGCGCACCGGGGTTGGCGCGTTCGGCATCGAACAGCGAAATCTGGTTGGACGAATTCTCCACGTCCTCGACCACCAGCATGTGGCGGGTGAGCTGCAACTGGCCGGTCTTCGGGTTGATCTCGGCATGCACGTCGGTTTCGGAGCCGTATCGCGCCCGCGCCGCCTTGGCGATCGCGTCTTCCATCGCCTCGATCACGATGCCGCGGTCGATGGATTTCTCCCGCGCAACGGCATCGGCAATCTGAAGCAATTCGAGTTTATTGGCGCTGACAGCGGCCATGGCTCAGTCTCCTTCGGTGGGGTCGAGGCCTAACCGCTGTCTTTCAGCGGCCAGCCGGTGTTCCTTGGTGTTCTTCGGGGCAGGCTTCGCAGCCGCTTTCTTCACGGCCTTGAGTTTCGGCTTCGGAGCAAAGCTCTTGGTGGGGTCGCTGCGCTTGGCGTGCGGGGGCGGCGCCGGCAGGATGCCAAGACCCTGCTTCATCTCGCGCTCGGCCAGCTTGCCGCGGCGCATCGATTCCGCGATCAGATCGTCGGTCAGCACCAGGTTGGCGTTTGAAATGTCTTCCAGCGGCAGCCGGGTAATCGGGTCTTCGCCGTCGCGGGCGCCTTCGCGGTCCAGCAGCACGACGTCGCCCTCGATGGCGCCGAGCAGGCCGCGGAACCGCTTGCGGCCGCCGACCGGGACGGCCATCTCGATCTTGACCAGATAGCCTTCGTAGCGCTCGAAATCGGTCTTGCGGACCAGCGGCCGATCGATGCCCGGCGACGAGACTTCCAGCCGGTAGGCGCGCTCGATCGGGTCGGAAACGTCCAGCACCGGCGACAAAGCGTGCGAAATCGCCTCGCAGTCCTCGACCAGCATGGTGCCGTCGGGGCGCTCCGCCATGATCTGCACGGTGCAGCCGAGTTCGCCGGAAATCTTGATGCGGACCAGCCGGTAGCCCATGCCCTGCAGCACCGGGCCGGCAATCGCGGAAACGCGTGCGGCGGCACCCGGTTCGATGACCAGGCGCGGCTCGGAAAGCAGTTCGAGATCCACTTTATCGGTGGTTGGATCGGTCATGTCCGTCGTCAAGATCTGTCTGGCTGGCAAGGGTTGTGCGATGGGTTGAAGCCGGGCTCCAGCCCGGCCGTTGGGTCCCGCCCGAATCCCGCCGTGTCGGCAGCAGGGGTCCGTTCAGGTAATAAAAAAGAGCGGGTCCCGAGGGGCCCACTCTCAAACGCGATCGTATGAGAAACCATAAGTTACGGCGGATATAGCCGTTTCGCGGGGGCCGGGCAAGGCCCGCGAGGGCCCCGGGCAACAATTTCGCCGGCGGTAAATGCGCGTTTTGGCGGCTAACCCTTCCTTCACGAACCCAACCTAAGGTGGGCGGGCCTTTGTATGGCGCAGTTGAGTATATTTGATGGTAGTGGCGCATTCCCTGATCCCCGGGCTTGAGGAGATCGTCAGGTCGGGCGACTCCAAGCGCCGCGGCGACGCGGTCCGGAAAATCTCCGATCTGTTCCTGCTCGGGGCGTCGCGCTTCCAGCAGGCGCATATCGAGCTGTTCGACGGCATCCTGACCAGCCTGGTACCGCAGACCGAGACGGAAGCGCGCGGCGAGCTGGCCGAACGGCTGTCGGCGCTGATCAACGCGCCGCCGCAACTGGTGGCGATGCTGGTGCGCGACGATTCCATCGAGATCGCCGGGCCGCTGCTGCGCCGTTCGCCGGTGGTCGACGAGGCGACCCTAGTCGAACTCGCCAAGCTGAAGGGCCAGCCGCACCTGCTGGCGATTTCTAGCCGCTCGGCGGTATCGCCGCCGATCACCGACGTCATCGTCCGCCGCGGCGACCGCGAGGTGGTCCGCCGCATCGCCAGCAATGCCGGCGCGAATTTTTCACATCTCGGCTATGCCGGCCTGATCCGCCGCGCCGGCGACGACGGCGTGCTGGCGATGGCCGTCGGCCAGCGCGGCGACCTGGCGCCGCCGCAGCTCAAGGATCTGTTGGCGCGCTCGGTCGAGGTGGTCCGGCGCCGGCTGTTCGATGCCGCCACGCCGGAGCAGCGCGCGGCGATCAACCGCGTCATGGCCGAGATCACCGGCACGCCGAAACACCTGTCGATCACCCGCGATTTCGCCACCGCGCAGCGCACGGTGCAGAAGCTGCATCAAGCCGACGATCTGAACGAGGGCACGCTGCTGCGTTTTGCCCGGGCGCATCAATACGAGGAGACCGCCGCGGCGCTGGCGGCGATGTCCGGCGTGCGGATCGCGACCATCGACCAGTTGCTGAAGGGCGACCGCGACGATCCGATTCTCATCCTTGGCAAGTCGATCGGGATTTCCTGGGCCACCGTGCGCGCGCTGATGGTGCTGCGGCTTGGCCCCGGCCGCTCGCCGGCCGCCGCGGACGTCGAAGAAGCCCGACAGAATTTCGAGCGCCTAGTGCCGGCCACCGCACAGCGCGTGCTGACCTTCTGGCAAACCCGCGAGCCGACCTCGGCGATGCCGCTGTAAATAGATTATGCGGCGACAGCTAGCGTTCCCCGGACGCGATGCAGCGCGCAGTGCTGCTTCGCAGAGCCGGGCCCCGGTTTCTTCAACGTAAAGAAGTCACCGGGATCCCGGATCTGCGCAGCGGCATAGCGGCGATGCAAGGGCATCGCCTGAGTATGCCGCAGCGCGTCCGGGAAACGGTTACGTGATCTTCCTTGCTATCACATACGCCGCCTGGCGGCCTTCGCGCGTGGCTTTGCGGCCGTAGCGGGTCATGGTGTAGTTCGGCCACGGCTGCCGCCAGTCGTCTGCGCGCTCTGCGGTCCAGGCGAAATCCGGCGAGCGCTGCAGATGCCACAGCGTCCACGCCACGTAGTCCGGGATGTCATGCACGAAGCGGAATTCGCCGGATGACACCAGCACGCGCGCCATCGCCTCCAGCGTTGCGTCCTGCACGAAGCGGCGCTTCCAGTGCCGCCGCTTCGGCCACGGGTCGGGATGGATCAGGTCGATGCGCGTGATCGATTGCGGCGGCGCCCAGGCCAGCAGCTCGGCGGCGTCGCCGGCGTACAATCTGATATTGCCGAGCCCGCGCTCCTCGATGTGCGTGAGAATTTTCGCCATGCCGTTGATGTAGGGCTCACAGCCGATGAAGCCGACATGCGGATGGGCCTGCGCCTCCGCGACAAGATGCTCGCCGCCGCCGAAGCCGATCTCGACCCGCACCGCTTCGACCGCGGGGTCGAAGCGCGTGCGCAGGTCGGCCGGCGCCGGGCTGCCGATGTCGAACGCCAGCCGCGGCAGCAGCGTCGCCATCAGGTCGGTCTGATGCAGCCGCAGCTTGTGGCCCTTACGCCGCCCGAAGAACGAGCCGCGGTAGAAGCCGTCGTCAGGCGCGGTCTCGCTCTCGCCAGCGAAGGCTTCGCTGGCGGCGTCGTGGTCGTCCGGATCGGGGGCTGAATCGGTCATCGGCCGCTTGATACAGCCGAAACGGCGGCGGCGCCATCAGTTGTGTCCGTCATTGCGGGCCCGCAAAATCGCCGAAGGCGAATTTGCGGAGCGAAGCAATCCAGTGCCACAAGCGAAGACTGGATTGCTTCGTCGCAACGGCTCCTCGCAATGACGGGGAATGCGCTCAGCGCTGGTCGGGCGCTTCGCGGGCGGCGATCTGTTCGACCATGTCGACGATGCTGCGGCGGAGTTTGGTGTCGGTGATGCGGGTGAAGGCGCGGGTCAGCGCGAGGCCTTCGGAAGTGGCGAGGAAGTCCGAGACATAGGCCGGCGAAGAGGCTTCGCTGAAACCGTCGGCGTGCATGATGGCGCCGGGGCCGCCCTCGAACAGAAACGAAACCGGCACCTGCAGGATTTCCGAAATCTGCTGCAGCCGGCTGGCGCCGACGCGGTTGGTGCCCTTCTCGTATTTCTGCACCTGCTGGAACGTCAACCCGAGCGCCTCGCCGAGTTTTTCCTGGCTCATGCCCAGCATGATGCGCCGCATGCGCACACGGCTGCCAACATATTTGTCAACAGGATTGGGCGCTTTGGTAGACATCTACTCACTCCTCGATCAAATCACGATACGGATCACGGGCCCGATCCGATGATAGTTAGCTCCAAAAACGAAGCAGTACTATCGTAGTCCATTTTGACGACCGCGCAAATTTTCCTAAGCCGAAATTTTGGGCCGACGGAAGTGGTTTTCTCACGGCGTGAGAAGTCGAAAAGAGAAAGCTAGCTTAAAAAGAGATCAACTTTTGCGACGGTCGGCACCGCGTCGCGACCCGGTCGCGCTGGCTTCGGGAAGCCCTTGAATCAAGGAGATTAATTGCGGGTTGCCGTGCGCCGCCGCACCGCGAGCAAGATTGCGAGCGCGACGAACATTGCGGCAGGGACATCGCCGCTCCTCGAATAAATTGTGGGGGAAATCGCCGCCGGCAGGCCGGAATCGAGCACCCCTTCGACGCCGAGATCGAGCCGGGCGATGATCCGGCCGAGCGGGTCGACGACCGCGGAGATTCCGGTGTTCGCGGCGCGAACCACGGGAAGGCCCTGCTCGATGGCGCGGACCCGGCTCTGCTGCATGTGCTGATAGGGGCCGGTGGAAATCCCGAACCAGCCGTCATTGGTGAGATTGACGATCCAGCCGGGGCGACTATCCGTCGCACCGATCTCGCCCGGGAAAACTGCCTCGTAGCAGATCAGCGGCAGCATTTTCGGCGCGCCGGGAATGTCCATGTTGCGGCGCCGCTCGCCGGCAAGGAAGCCGCCAATTTGCTTGGTGAGCTGCTGGAAGCCGATCTTCTCCATGAAGCTCTGATACGGCAGGTACTCGCCGAACGGCACCAGATGCAGCTTGTCGTACACCGACAGGATGCTGCCGTCGTGATCGATGACGTAGATCGAATTGTAGGCGCGCGTCACCCGGGTGCCGGCGGGCTGGTCGGGCGGGCGCACCGCGCCGGTCACCAGTACGGTGCCCTTCGGCAGCAGCTCGGCGATCTGCGCCATCGCATCGGGTTCGCGCGACAGGAAGAACGGGAACGCGGATTCCGGCCAGATCAGGACATTGGCGTCACCGACCCCGGTCGACTGCGGCCCGGTGGAGCGATCCGACAGCGCCAGATACTTGCTCATGATGTCCGCCTTGGCGGCGTAGTTGAAGCGCGCATCCTGCGACAGGTTGGGCTGCATGATGCGCAGCTTAACGCCCGCGACCAGCTGCGTCGGCGTGCGCGACAGCCGCACCAGGCCGTAGACGCCCATGGTCACCAGCAGCGCCAGCGCGATCGCGGCCGGCAGCCATGGCTTTGCCGCGCGCGAACGGCCGTCGATCAGGATCGCGGGCGCAGCGAAGATCGCCACCGCGAGGAAGGTCAGGCCCCACAGCCCGATCAGCGAGGCGCTTTGCGCCAGCGCCAGCGGCTCGGTGAGCGCGTAGCCGAACGTGTTCCAGGGGAAGCCGGTCAGCACGTGGCCGCGCAGCCATTCGGCGATGGTGAGACAGGCAGCGAGCGTCAGCACCCGCGAAAAGTCCTTGGTCCACAGCAGCCGCGCCAGCGCGAAGCCTGCCGCGGTGAACAGCGCGAGATAGGCCGGCAGCCCGCCGATCGCCGCCGGCAGCAGCCAGGCGAAGGTCTGCGCATCGACCAGGAAAGCGTAGCCGATCCAGTACAGGCCGGGCACGAAGTAACCGAAACCGAACCACCAGCCGGCCATGGCGGCGGCGGGAATGCCGCGCATTTTGCCGGCGGCGGCGCCGTCGATCAGCCAAACCACGATCGGAAAGGTGACGAACAGCACCGGCCAGGCGTTGAACGGCGCCATCGCCAGCGACGATACCGCGCCGGCCAAAAGCGCGATACCGGCGCGTTTCCAGCCCCACGCCAGGATGATGGAGAGCGCGACGCCGCGCAGGCTGCGGAATGTCACTGCGAGTTCGCCCCATCGCCGGAGGGCGACGGACCCGCTTTGTCGTTGACCTGCGGATGGCCGGTGGTGTCCGGGCCGGCCTCGCGGCGGCGCAGTTCGCGCGGTCGTACGACCGGGCGCTCCTTGCGCGGCCCGATGCGCAGCCGCTTGACGCGGCGCGGGTCGGCGTCGAGCACTTCGATCTCGAAATTGCCGGGACCGGAGATCACTTCGCCGCGCACCGGCAGCCGGCCGACATGGGTGACGAGATAGCCGCCGAGGGTTTCGACTTCCTCGCCGGCTTCGCCGGTGACGAATTCCTCGCCGACCATGGCGATGACGTCTTCCAGGCTGGCACGGGCATCGGCGATGAAGGAATCGCCCTGTCTGACGATGGAGGGCGGCTCATCACTGTCGTGTTCGTCGTCGATCTCGCCGACGATCTGTTCGACGATGTCCTCGATGGAGACCAGGCCGTCGGTGCCGCCATATTCGTCGACCACCAGCGCGAGATGAATTCGCGCCGCCTGCATCTGCGCCAGCAGGTCGATCGCGCGCATCGACGGCGGCACGTAGAGCAGCTTGCGGATGATGCCGGTCTGCGCGACGGGCTGCGCCAGATCGATCGAGCGCAGGTCGAGTCCGGCGGGCAGCACCTTCTTGCGCTTGGCCGTGGAGGGCACGATCGCGCGCGCCTTCTCGGTCATGAAAGCCAGGAGGTCACGGATGTGGACGATGCCGACGGGGTCGTCGAGGGTCTCGTTGTAGACTACCAGGCGCGAATGCGCCGCGCTCTCGAACAGGCCCATCAATTCGCCGAGCGAAATGTCCTGCTTCACGGCGACGATGTCGGCACGGTGCACCATGACGTCGGCGATGCGGCGCTCGTGCAGGCCCAGAATGTTGCGCAGCATGGTGCGCTCGATGGTCGAGAAGCCGGTCTCGTCCGGCGTCGAGGCGTCGAGCACCACCTGCAGGTCGTCGCGAACCGAGCCGGGCTTCCAGCCGAACAGCGAGCGGATCGCGCGGGTCAGCCAGCCCTCGGCGGAGGGGCGCATCACTTCGCCGTCGTGGATCACAGCCGGCAGGTTGCTGACGGTCGCAGGGTTGTCGTCGCTACTGTCGCCGTCCGGCATCAGATCACCCGATCCTGATCTGCATAGGGGTCGGCAATGCCGAGCTGGGCGAGGATCTCGCGTTCCAGCGCTTCCATCGCCTCGGCCTCGCCGTCCTTCTCGTGGTCGTAACCGACCAGATGCAGGAAGCCGTGTACGGCCAGATGGCTGAGATGGCTGGAAAACGTCTTCTCTTCCTCGTCGGCTTCGCGCCGCGTGGTCTCGTAGGCGATGGCGATATCGCCGAGCATGCGCGGCGCATCGTCGGGCTCCTGCGCGCCTTCGGGCGGCTGCAGCGCCGGGAACGACAGCACGTTGGTGGCCTTGTCGATGCCGCGCCAGTTCTGGTTCAGGGTGCGGATGCCGGCGTCGTCGGTCAGCATGATGGCGAGCTCGGCATCGCCGGTGTCGGCATCGACATGCGCGGCGGCGGCTTCGATGGCGCGAAAAATCACGGCTTCGGCGTCGGCCTCGGCATTCCAGCAGTCGGCGACAATCAGAACCTCTGTCGCGGGGAGTGGGTGGGTCGTCATCGTTTCAGAACTTCTTTCGATGGCGAACCCGGTATCGGGTTCGCCATCCGCGTGAGGTGTGGGTATCAGAATTTCGCGGCTACCGGCTTCTGCGGTAATCCCTCGTAGGCGGCAACGATCCGCGCCACGAGTTCGTGGCGGATGACGTCTTCCGCGGTGAACTTGACCTGCGCGATGCCCTGCACGCCGTCGAGCAGGCGCGCGGCCTCGGCGAGGCCGGAGGTCTGGCCGGGCGGCAGATCGACCTGGCTGGGATCGCCGGTGATGATCATGCGGCTGTTTTCGCCGAGCCGGGTCAGGAACATCTTCATCTGCATCGAGGTGGTGTTCTGCGCCTCGTCGAGAATGATCGCGGCATTGGTCAGCGTGCGACCGCGCATGAAGGCCAAGGGTGCGATCTCGATTTCGCCGGTCTGCAGCGCGCGCTCGACGATCCGCGAATCCATCAGGTCGTACAACGCGTCGTAGATCGGGCGCAGATAGGGATCGACCTTTTCGCGCATGTCGCCGGGCAAAAAGCCGAGCCGTTCGCCGGCTTCCACCGCGGGGCGCGACAGGATGATGCGATCGACTTCCTTGCGCTCGAACAAAGCGGCGGCCTGCGCCACCGCGAGCCAGGTCTTGCCGGTACCGGCGGGGCCGATGCCGAACACCAGTTCGTGGCTCTTCAGCGCCTGGATGTAGCTGTCCTGCGCGGCGGTGCGGGCGCGCACCGGCCGCTTGCGCAGGTTGATCGCCTCGAAGGTCGAGGTCTTGGCCGCCTTGGCATCGAACGGAAACAGCGAGCCCTGAGCCAGCGTGGCGCGGATCGCGCCTTCGACTTCGCCGGGGGCGAGGTCGTGGCCCTGCACCGCCTGCGCATAGAGCGTTTCCAGCACGCGGCGCGCTGCGTCACAGGCATCGCGCGTTCCGGTCAGGGTGATGTGATTGCCGCGGGAATCCACCACGACATTGAGCCGTCGTTCCACGATGGCGAGGTTCTGGCCGTAGGGCCCGACCAGCGAGGAGGCCGCGCGGTTGTCGTCGAAGTCGATGACGACCTGCGTCTCGGGCTGAACGGGGATGTCGAGTTTGCGGGCAGCGAGCGAAGGCGAATCCGATGCGCTTTTGGCCAAGAATTCAGGCTCCCGTGACAGAGTGAGAAGGAACAGGCTGCAGTGGCTGAATCGGAGGGGTCGCCAGCGTGCCGAGCAGGCTGTAGCGCTCGAGGCTGGTCAGGGTGACCGGCAGCACCTGGCCGATGATGTCCTCGGAGGCCATCACATGGGCGGGCTGCAGGTAGGGCGTGCGGCCGACGATCTGGCCGGGATTGCGCGCGGCGCGTTCGAACAGCACGTCAACGGTGTTGCCAATCGCGGCCGCGTTAAAGGCCGATTGCTGGCTGTCGATCAGTTCCTGAAGTCGCACCAAGCGCTCGTCCATCACTGCTGCTGACACCGTCTCCTGTAGGTCCGCCGCCGGAGTGCCCGGCCGGGGCGAATACTTGAACGAATAGGCGCCAGCGTAACCGATTTGTGTGACGAGCGCGAGCGTCGCGGCAAAATCTTCCTCGTTCTCGCCGGGAAAGCCGACAATGAAATCCGACGTAAAAGCAATGTCTTGCCGCGCGTCACGAAAACGCTCGATGACATCGAAATAATCTTTTGCGGTATGTTTTCGGTTCATCAGGCCGAGAATGCGGTCGGACCCGGACTGCACCGGCAGATGCACGAACGGCATCAGCGCCGGCACGTCGCGGTGCGCCTCGATCAGCGTCTCCTCGACGTCGCGCGGATGGCTGGTCGAATAGCGCAGCCGGACGATGCCGGGAATTTCGGCCAGCCGCGTCAGCAGCGTGCCGAGCGGCCATGGACGGCCGTCGGGGCCTTCGCCGTGATAGCCATTGACGTTCTGGCCGATCAGCGTGATCTCGCGCACGCCGTTGTCGGCGAGGCGCTTCACGTCATCGATGATCTTGGCGACCGGGCGCGAGACTTCCGAACCCCTGGTGTAGGGCACCACGCAAAACGTACAGAACTTGTCGCAGCCTTCCTGCACGGTGACGAAGGAGGAAATGCCGCGCGCGCGAATCGCCGCCGGTTTAGGTGGCGGCAGGAAGCCGAACTTGTCTTCAATCGGAAATTCGGTTTCCAGCGCGCGGCCGCCGGCTTTCGCCTGCGCCAGCAGTTGCGGCAGGTGATGATAGCTCTGCGGCCCGACCACGACGTCCACCACGGGGGCGCGGCGGATGATCTCGTTGCCCTCGGCTTGCGCGACGCAGCCGGCGACGACGATGTTCATCTGGCGGCCGGTCAGCGCGGCGGCGTCCTTGGCGACGCGCAGCCGGCCGAGTTCGGAATAGACCTTTTCCGAGGCCTTTTCGCGGATATGGCAGGTGTTGAGGATGACGAGGTCGGCGTCAGCGACGCTTGATGTCTCGACAAAGCCTTCCGGCGCCAGCGTGTCGACCATGCGCTGGGCATCGTAGACGTTCATCTGGCAGCCGTAGGACTTGATATGCAGCTTGCGCGGCGCGGTCATGGAACCTGAAGGGTGTGAAAAGGCGCTTGCTGCGCAGGGGTGAGATATAGCGGAATCGCCGGGAAATCCAGCGGTGTTAGAAAAAGCGATAAATTGCAATAGGTTACGCAATCCGGGCCGATGATATCGTGTCCCGGACGCGGTGCGGCATTCTTATGCCGCTCCGCAGATCCGGGATCCCGGTCTCTTTCGCGCCCATCCGGGACCCGGATCTGCGGTGCACCACGCCGCGAAGGCGCGGCGCAGTGCACCGCGTCCGGGGAACGAACCGGTCAGTTGAATTCGACTTACCCCAGCGTCGCAGCGGCCAAAAGCCAGTTGCGCTCGACCAACCCAGGCAACAGCCGCATGTCGTCGAAGGTGGCGTCGGCGCCGGCGGCTTTCAGCGCCGTCGCGGTGCCGGGGCCGCAATGGGCGCCGCCGTGGAAGCCGAGCACGGTCATGCCCGCGGCTTTCGCGCCGATCACGCCGGGGACGCTGTCCTCGATCACCACGCAGCGCGACGGATTTACGCCCATCTCGCTGGCGGCGAACAAAAACAGGTCCGGCGCCGGCTTGCCTTTTTTCACCTGGCTGGCGGAAAACAGATGCGGCGCGAAGCGCTCGATTAGGCCGGTGGTGGTCAGGCTGCTGACGATCCGAGTCGGCGTGCCCGACGACGCCACGCAGACCGGCAGCGACAGTCGCGCCAGCGCCTCGGCGATACCAGGCACCGGTGCGAGCTGCTCGCCGAACACGCGGTCGATGGTGGCCTTCAACTGCACGGTATATTCGTCGGGGAGCACGCGGCCCATTTCGGTCTCGACCTCGAACCGCGCCTCGCGCGACGAGCGGCCGAGGAAACGGTCGTGCACCTGTTCGGCGGATATCGCGTAGCCGTGTGCCGTCAGCACCTCGGCGTGGACCACGCAGGCCAGCGCCTCGCTGTCCACCAGAACGCCGTCGCAATCGAAGATGACGAGATCGAAATTCACTTCGCGGATTTATCCTCGTCGAGCGGCACGCAATACAGCTCCAGCCGGTGATCGACCAGCTTGTAGCCGAGTCGGGCGGCGACTTCGGCCTGCAGCTTTTCGATTTCCTCGGAGGTGAACTCGATCACCGTGCCATCGCGCAAATTGATCAGGTGATCGTGGTGGCTGTCGCGCATCTGCTCGTAGCGGGCGCGGCCCTCGCGGAAATCGTGGCGCTCGATGATCCCGGCATCCTCGAACAATTTCACCGTGCGGTACACGGTCGAGATCGAGATCTTGTCGTCTACCGCGATGCAGCGGCGATACAATTCCTCGACGTCGGGATGATCGACGGCCTCGGCCAGCACGCGCGCGATGACGCGGCGTTGCTCGGTCATGCGCATGCCGGTCGCGGCGCAGCGCGCCTCGATTCCGGTGTCCTTCGGCGAAGGCGTCGATTTCAATGCGGTCATGGTTTGGGCATCCGGTAGCGAGGCTCCTTGTGCCACCGGAGGGCCGTCAGGACAAGTCGCGACGCATCACCAGCGCGTTCAATTCCACGCCACCGGCCTCCTTGTAATAGCGTTCCCGGCGCCCGGCGACGGCGAAACCGGCGCGTTCGTAGAGCTTCCGCGCAGGCTGATTATTCTCTTCCACTTCCAGAAACACGGTGCGCACGCCGCGCCCGGCGAGATGGCCGAGATGGGTCAGAAACAGCTCGCGCGACAGGCCCCGGCCGCGATGGCTCGGCGCCACCGCGATCGACAGAATCTCGGCCTCGTCGGCGGCGATTCGCGACACCGCGAAGCCGATCACGGCGCCGCCCTGGCGCAGCCGGTGCAGCAGCGTATTGCGCTCGCGCAGCATCTGCTCGAACTCACTTTCGCCCCAGCCGCGATGAAACGAGGCGCCGTGCAGTTGCGCCAGCCGCCGGACGTCGCGCAGCGTGGCGGGTTCGACCACCGCTGCGGCGCCGCCGAACCAGCGCGACCACCATGCCATCATGGCGCAGACTGCGCGTGCGGCACCGCATTGAGCTGCGGCTTGGCGTCGGGCGCGCGCAGGTAATAGGGCCGCGCCAGCGCGGTGTGCGGATCGACGGCGGCGCCGAGCCAGCCGATCCAGGAGATGTCCGGAGCCGGCTGCGCATCCACCGACGCCGGCGGCGCATCGGCCGGCCAGCGCGCGGCGAGAAGCCCGGCGGCATTGCCGACCAGATGCGGCGCGCCGAATTGCGCGGCTTCGAGCGCCTCCGCGATCGGCGCCACGCGCGGCCGCACCAGCGAGGTGCCGTTGCCGCTGACGACCTGGAAGTAGACGTGGTCGTGGCGCGCATCGATCGCCGAAACGATCGGGTGTTCGCCGCTCTCGCTCACCACCGGGGCGGCATAGGCGGCCAGCGTGGTGATGCCCACGACCGGCTTGCCCGAGGCGAGCCCAATGCCGCGCGCCGCGGATAGCCCGACGCGCAGTCCGGTAAAGCTGCCGGGTCCGGTGGTCACCGCGACGCGGTCGAGATCGTTGAAGCCGATGCCGGAGCGCGCCATGACGTCAGCCAATAGCGGCATCAGCGCCTCGGCATGGCCGCGCTTCATCGGCACGGACTCATGGGCCAGGAGCTTGGTGGTCCGGGTGTCGAGCACGGCAACGGCGCAGGCATCGAGCGCGGTATCAATGGCGAGAATGAGCATCGGCAAGCTCTACCACGGCTCGCGCGCAAATGGGCCCGCCGCCCACAGCATTTTCGCGCATCGGTTTGAACTCATCGACCGATGCGGCCCCGACATCGAAATAGCGTAGGGGTTTTGTTATGTGAAGAAACACCCTCTGATTGTTGAGGATTTCGTTTTTCGGTTGAGACATAGTTAAGAAAATCTTCGCAAATCGCCGCCAAGGTCGCTGGGGCAGACTCACGTCCGCGCGCGTCCGCCAATTTTGACGACAAGTATTGATTAGCTCAGTGAATCCTCATTCAAGTAGCCACATTGGAACCAAAAGCATGTTCAATCGACGCTCGACCAAAAGCGAAGTAGCCAAGTCGCTGGCGACGGACTCTCTGACCGCCAATGTGATGGTCGCCGATGCCAGTCTCACGATCATTTATATGAATGAGGCGGTCGTCGAACTGCTGAAAGAGGCCGAAGCCGATATTCAGAAGGATTTGCCGCGCTTCAGCGTGGCGAAGCTGGTCGGCAGCAATATCGATGTCTTTCACAAAAATCCCGCGCACCAGCGCCAGATGCTCGAAAACCTCAACAAGACACATCGCGCGACGATCAATGTCGGCGGACGAATTTTCGACCTTGTCGCCACCCCCCTCAAGGACAAGAGCGGGCAGCGCGTGGGCATAGCGGTCGAATGGTCGGACGCGACGCTGCGGCTGCAGAATCTGGAATTCTCGGCAAAAGTCACGGCCATCGGCCGGGCGCAGGCGGTGATCGAATTCGCGATGGACGGCACCATCCTCACCGCCAACGAGAATTTTCTGAACGCGCTCGGATATTCGCTGCCGGAAATTCAAGGCAAGCACCACAGCATGTTCGTGGCGTCGAACGAGCGGGACGGCGCGGCCTATCGCGAATTCTGGGCCGACCTGAACCGCGGCAAATTTCAGGCCGCCGAATACAAGCGGATTGGCAAGGGCGGCAAGGAGGTCTGGATTCTCGCCACTTACAATCCGATTCTCGACCAGACCGGCAAGCCGTTCAAAGTCGTCAAATACGCCACCGACGTGACCGAACAAAAGCTCCTGACCGCCGACCTCGCAGGCCAAATTGCCGCGATCGGCAAGTCGCAGGCGGTGATCGAGTTCGACATGAGCGGCAAAGTGCTCACCGCCAATGACAATTTCCTGCGCGCGCTGGGATATTCGCTGGGCGAGATCCAGGGCAAGCCGCACAGCATGTTCGTCGATGCCGCGGAACGCGACAGCTCGGCCTATCGCGAATTCTGGGCCAAGCTGAATCGCGGCGAATACCAGGCCGCCGAATACAAGCGGTTCGGCAAGCACGGCAAGGAAGTCTGGATTCAGGCCTCCTACAATCCGATCCTCGATCTCAACGGCAAGCCGTTCAAGGTCGTCAAATACGCCACCGACACCACGGCGCAGGTGATCGCGCGCATGAAGAGCGAGCGCGTCCGCTCGATGATGGAAACCGTCGCGGCCGGCGCCGAGGAGTTGAACGCCTCGGTGCGGGAAATTTCCGAGGCGATGATGAAGTCGAAGGACACCGCGCTGTCGGCGGTGGGCAAGGTCGAGCTGGCGGACGAACAGGCACAGCGTCTGAGCTCGGCGGCGCAGGCCATGAGCGGCATCGTCGAGCTGATCGGCAACATCACCGGACAGATCAACCTGCTCGCGCTGAACGCGACCATCGAGTCGGCCCGGGCCGGTGAAGCCGGCCGTGGCTTTGCGGTCGTCGCCTCCGAGGTGAAGAACCTTGCCAATCAGGCCAAGCAGGCGACCGACAAGATCGGCAGCGAAATCAGCAGCCTGAACGGCATCTCCGGCGATGTGGTCGGCGCGCTGGCGGCGATCAAGCAGGAGATCCAGAACGTCAGCGAGTATGTCACCGCAACCGCTGCGGCGGTCGAGGAACAGAGCACGGTGACCAGCGAGATGTCGTCAAGCATGCAACGCGCCGCCGCCGAAGCGGCCAGCATCGGGCGGGTGGCGTAGGCAGCAGCGAAGCGCCGGCTCTTTCCCTCCCCCTTGCGGGGAGGGTGGCCGGCCGAAGGCCGGTCGGGTGGGGGTTCAACAAACACAGCTGCGCGAGGGGCACCCCCACCCGTCACGTTTGTTCGCTTCGCTCTCAAACGCGCCACCCTCCCCGCAAGGGGGAGGGAAAAGCGCGCCTACATCGGGCGGACTTCGACCACTTCCGGCACAAAGTGCTTCAGCAGGTTCTGGATGCCGTGCTGCAGCGTCGCGGTGGACGACGGGCAGCCGGCGCAGGAACCCTTCATGTTGAGGTAGACGATGCCTTCCTTGAAGCCGCGGAAGGTGATGTCGCCGCCGTCGGCGGCCACCGCGGGGCGCACCCGGGTCTCGATCAGGTCCTTGATCACATCTACGGTCTCGGCGTCGGCCTCGGCGAAGAACTCTTCTTCATCCTCGGAGATCACGTCGCCGGCCACGCTGCCATCGGCCATCAACGGCGCGCCAGACATGTAGTGCTCCATGATGGCGCCGAGGATCGCCGGCTTCATGTGCTGCCAGTCGCTGTCGTCCTTGGTCACGGTGACGAAGTCGGAGCCGTAGAACACGCTGGTGACGCCGGGCACGCCGAACAGCTTTTCGGCCAGCGGCGATTTTACCGCGGCCTCGCGGCTGGTGAATTCCATGGTTCCGGAGTCGAGCACGTCGC
>NZ_JAQGJD010000181.1 GCF_028290785.1 Tardiphaga sp.
CGACCACCGAGCCCTTGCCGGTGGAATCGGCATAGAGGCTGGACATGTCGGTGAGGACGCCGATCTTGACGACGTCGTCGGAAATCTGCGCCTGCGCTGTCGTGGCTGATAATGCCAAAGCGAAGCCGGCCACCAGCGTGGCTGTGCTGAATTTCATCGATCTGCTCCCTAGACTTTATTGCTGCTTATGCAGCTTGGTAGTGTCGTCATCCTGCCCGCGATCATTTTGTCGGGCAAGGCGGAAGGTTGGGCACCGTTCCCTCCCGGACTTACAATCCCGGCAGCGCCGTCACCGCCACATTGATCGCGCCGTCGGCCTCCGCGATGACCCGCAGCGTTTTCGAATCGAAGGCGATGCCGCCGAGGCGCAGGCTGGTGATCTCGCCGCTGACGCGGATGCCTTCCTCGTTTTTCTGGAAGTCGGCGACGACCGCGGCGATCTTGCGCTGCGCATTCGAGGCGAAGGGTTTCAGGTCGATGGTCGCGCGCTCGGCCAGCGCATTCTGCAGCAGCGGCATCGCCGCGCGCGCGGCCTGGCCGAGCAGCCCGAACGCCGCCTCGGATTCCACCGCCAGTTCCATATTTGCCAGCTTCAGTATCTGCGCCGCCGGATCGAGCACGGGCTTGCCCCAGATGTGCACGGTGGCTTCGCCGCCGAGGCCGAACCAGCTCTTCTTCTCCTTGGCATTGACCAGCAGCGAGATCAGCAGCCGGTCGCCGGACGCCTGAACCGTTGCCTTCTTGACGGTGACATCCACCGCGCCGGAACCGTCTTCCGGAAACGTCTTGCCGGCCAGTTGCGTCTCAATGATCTTGTTGAGTTCGGTGAACGGCATGTCAATGGGCACGCCGATGTTGAGCTTGCCGGGGCCGGGCGGCACGATCGCCAGCGTCGCCGGGAACGGGCAATTCGGCGTGGTCTGGGTCGAGGTGACGCGCGTCTCCGCCTCGACGCCGAGCATCAGCGTCACGTTGCTGGCGTCGATGCGCGGCTGGGCGGCGACCGCACGGGTCGGCTTCAGTTCGAGATACAGGCCCTGCGGCGCCGCGGCACCCTGCAGCGGAATCGAGCGGCACAGCTTAGCCCATTCGCGCCGCGCATTCTGTTCGAAGGCGGGGTCGTTGCGCAGCCGCGTCTGCACCGCGGCGATCTGTTCGTTGACGGCCTTGTCGATCATTGGCTTGACCTGGGCGGGCACGCTGACGCGGGCGCCGGCCATCGATACGCTGGTGTCGCCCAGCGTGACCTGGGCTGCGAGGTTGGGCTCGATGCGCCAGTTGCCGGCGAGCTGCGGTCGCGCCGAGACCACCACATTGCCGCGGATTTCGGCATTGGCATTGACGTTCTTGATGTTGATGCTGCCGATCTGCTTGGCGACATTGCCGCCGAGCAGGTTGCCGAGCGCGCCGCCGAGTTGCTCGCGCAGATTGGATGAGATGGCGCCGGCGACGTTGAGCGTCCCGTTCAGGGGGGTCGATAGTGTCAGCGTGTCCTGCGCGCCGGTCGCGGCGATCGGCCCGCGCGCGGCGTTCCACTTGATGTCGGCGTTCTGCAGTAGCTGCGGTACCGGATTGTCGGCGGTGCCGGCAAAGTTGCGCGGCGCGCCGCGGTCGGCGGCGTCGCGGATCGCGGTCAGTGCGACTGCGACCGGCGCGATGATGCTGGAGGTCCTCGGCGCGGCCGGCAGTGTCGGCAATTGCACCAGTACCGGCGCTGGACCGGCGCTACGCGGCGCCACATAGTCCATCACCTTGAGAGCGGCGACGAAAGACACCGTCACCAGCACGCCCGCGATCAAAATGGTTTTAAGCCGCATCAAATCCCCGCTGCACAGGCGCGGAGTTTACAGTGCTGCTGCACTGCACGCCAGAGCGGTAATATTACGAAAGATTGTAGCCCGGACGATGCGAAGTTGAAATCCGGGCTACCGATGCATAGCTAGCCACGCTTGCCGCTTGCATTGTCCGCACGGCGGTCCATCGGCAGCACGATCACCTTGGTGCCGACATTGACGCGCGAGTACAGATCCGAGACGTCCTGGTTGGTCAGGCGGATACAGCCCGATGAGACCTGGGTGCCGATGGTCTCCGGCATGTTGGTGCCGTGGATGCGATAGATGGTGCCGCCGAGATACATGGCGCGAGCGCCGAGCGGGTTACCGGGGCCGCCGGCCATGTGGCGCGGCAGATAGGGCTGGCGGGCGATCATTTCAGCCGGCGGGGTCCACGCCGGCCATTCCGCCTTCCTGGTCACGGTCTGCACGCCGGACCAGGTGAAGCCGTCGCGGCCGACGCCGATGCCGTAGCGCATCGCCTGGCCGCCGCCGAGCACGTAATACAGATAGGTGTTCGGCGTATCGATGATGATGGTGCCCGGTGCCTCGCGGGTGCTGTAGCTGACGATCTGGCGCTTGAAGCGCGCCGGCAACTCGATCGCCGCGTCTTCGTCATCGGCCTGCGGCGCCTGCAACTGCGGCGCCGGTTGCAATTGCATCGGCGGCGTCATGAAGAACGGAAACAGCGGCAGCGGCGTCGCCTGGGCCGGGGTAAAGGCGAGCATGCCGATCGCCAGAGCGCCCAAGGCGGCAGTGCGGCGGATGGTGGCGAAGCGGTTGAAATCGGTCATGGAAATTCTCCGTTTGAGCGCCCTGCGAGCGCCCGTTCGGCGCTTCGTTGGGTGGAGAATTAGCCGCTGTCGGTTTCACGCGGTTTGCGTCGGATGTGTAAAACGGTTTCGTCGCGGGGAGAATTGTGTCGTCGCCGGCCTGCGCCAGCGCCGACCTAGGGCCTGAGCTCATAAATTCAGGGTAGCCGGTGGACGTCCGCTTTGGTGCGCATTCTGGACTCAATTCGGACATTACGGCACTTCTGAAAAGTGCCAGAACCGGACCTTCGGTGCCGGCTTTCTCGCGATCACGAGCTACGCTCGACACGCCGAACGCTCCAACGATCGCTGTCCTGTCCAGTACTCAGGCCTTCTCGCTCGACGTCTTCCACGCGGGATCGCCGACATGATCGTGGAGCCACCTTGGCTCAGCCTCCGGAGTAGCTCGCAGCCTTTCGGTCTATTGTCTTTTTCGAATGCATGCCCACGTCTTGGTGTGGTCAGTCCAGTACTGGCCTCGGTGCGGTGTTGTGGGATGAATTACCCCACTGACCGCCGAGTGCCCCGTACAATGATTTCGAGGCTCTGACTAAGCTGGTTGGCCAGCCTAGAACCCGTCATGGATGGAACGTGCTTGAAAATTGGAGAGCGCCATGAAAGCACTATTGTCAATTTCGATAGCCGCAGCTCTTACATGCGGCACGCTGTCCGCGGGAGCAGCAGAGCCGCTCAAACAGCAGCTTGTAGGCACTTGGAGTGTCATTTCATTTGTAAACGAGAATGAAAAGACCGGGAAAACAACTAAAGTATTTGGTTCCGATCCGAAAGGATATTTCATGTTCGACGCAGCAAATCACTTCTCAATCAATCTCACCCGTGCGCGACGACCAAAATTTGGCAACCGCGACTTTCCGACTGCCGGCGAAGGCAAAGCCGCTCTGGAAGGCATGATCGTGATGTTTGGCGACTACAAGATCAATGAAACGGAACATTCAATATCCTTGCACATTATCGGCAGCAGCTTTCCCGCGTGGGACAATACGAATAAGAAGCGTTTCATCACGATCAGCGACGATGTGCTCACGTATAAGAATCCTGCACCGGCATCCGGTGGGGGTACTGCTGTGGTGACTCTGAAACGCGCGACAAGCTCAACAGAGTGATCCTTTGATCGATTCGGCGCCATGGGCACATCGTTTCTGCTCAAAGGAGATCAGCCCGGTTAATAGCATGGCAGCGAAAGACAATTCGTGGGTTCTCGTCACGGGCGCATCAATCGGTTGCGGCGAGGAATTCGGCGGCAATACGCAGCACAAGGTCGGCCGCTGGTCCTTGTGGTAGGGTACTAGCCTCGGCCCCCGAAGGGATCGAGTGAGTGGGTCCGCACACAAGATCAAGCCATGTTGGCGTGTCGCGACCCGATACGATAAACTTGCGGCCAACGACCTAGCCTTCATCAAGCTCGCATCGATCCGCATTTGGCTCCGCGCTAATGAGTCCGTGCCTTAGTCGTTGATCGTTGCCTCCGGGCGCCAGGTCAGCAGCCGGTTCTCCAGCATCGTCAGCAGCCATTCGGCGGCCAGCGCCACCACGGCAATGACGATCATCGCGGCGAACACGCCGTTGGAATCGAACGAGCCCTGCGCGGTGGCGATCAACAGGCCCATGCCTTCGCGGGCGCCGAGAAATTCGCCGACGATCGCGCCGACCAGCGCGAAGCCGAAGCTGACATGCAGGCTGGCCAGGATCCACGACAGCGCCGAGGGGATCACCACCGCGCGGGTCATCTGCCAGTTGCTGGCACCAAGGATACGGGCATTGGCGATCAGGTTCTTGTCGGCTTCACGCACCCCCTGGAAGGCGTTGGCAAACACCACGAAGAACACCATCACCACGGCGAGCGCGATCTTCGACGCCGCGCCGAGGCCGAGGGCCACGATGAAGATCGAGCCCAGGACGACGCGCGGAATCGAGTTTGCGACCTTGATGTAGATCGAGAAAACGTCGGAGAGTAGCTGGTTGCGGCCGAGCGCGATGCCGCACAGAATTCCCATCACCGCGCCGATCAGGAAGCCGGCGCCGGCCTCGTAAATCGTTACCGCGATCTGCTTCCACAGCGGCCCGATCGAGGTGCCGTTCTGGAACCAGTCGATCAGCTTGACGACGATGCCGGAGGGCTGGCCGAAGAAAAACGGATCGATCAGTCCAACGCGGACGCCGAGCTCCCAGCCGCCGATCAGGAACACCAGCACCGCGAGGCGCAGCGCCAGCACCAGGCGGTCGTGGCGGCGCATCCGCTCGATGGCGGTTTCGAGTTTCGGTTCGGCGGACAGCGGAGTCGTGATGCTGGAATCGGTCATGTCAGTGGCCCGCCCGTGCGCGAAGCACTTCTTCTCGGAGGTCATCGGAAATTTTTCGCGCGATCGCGATGAAGCGTTCGTCATAGCGCAGCGTTGCCACGTCGCGCGGCCGCGGCAGGTCGATGGTATGCACCGACTTCACCCGCGCCGGACGCGTGGTCAGCACCGCGACGCGGTCGGCGAGCAGGATGGCTTCATCGAGATCGTGGGTGACGAACAGCACCGCGGATTTCGCGTGCGCCCACAGCTGCAGCAATTCTTCCTGCATCAGTTCGCGGGTCTGCACGTCGAGCGCGGAGAACGGTTCGTCCATCAACAGCACCTGCGGATTGTTGATGAAGGTCTGCGCCAGCGCCACGCGCTTGCGCATGCCGCCGGACAACTGGTGCGGATGGTGGCCCTCGAAACCCTTCAGCCCGACGCGAACGATCCAGTCGCGCGCCTCGGCCTCGGCCTTGTCCTTTGGGGTGCCGCGAAACAGCGGTCCGGCCATGACGTTGTGCAGCACGTCGCGCCAGGGAAACACCGCGTCCTGCTGGAACACGAAGCCGACGCGGCGATCGACGCCATCGACCTTCTTGTCGAACAACGTCACCTCGCCGGCCTGCGGGCGCGCCAGGCCGGCGATCAGCCCCAACGTCGTTGACTTGCCGCAACCGGTGGGACCAACGATGGCCATGAATTCGCCCGGCGCAATGCTGAGATCGAAATCTTCCAGCGCGGAAAGGATTTCGCCGGCAGGTGTCACGAAGCGCCGGGCGACGTGTTTGAGTTCAATGGCGGAAGGGGAAGTCATGCGGACATATTCTCGATTGGGAATGGAAAAATCCAAAGCCGTCATTCCGGGGCGCGAGCAGCGCTAGCTGCGCGCGAACCCGGAATCCCGAAATGCTCAATCATGTCGAGATTCCGGGTTCGCGGTCGGCTCGCGCCGCCCACGCCCCGGAATGACGAGACTTCAATGCGTAGCATTCGCCTTGATCACGAAATCCGTGGTGTATGTCTTGGCCAGGTCGATCGTCTTGCCCTGCAGGTTGGGCGAGAAGCTGGTCAGCACCTTGAGCACCGATTCCGGCGCGCCGGTCGGCATCATGCCGTCCGGCGAATACTGTCCGCGGCCCTCGCGCAGGCCCTGAATGTAGAGGTCGAGTTCGCCGGCGTAGTAATCCTTCGGCATCTGGGCTGCGATCTCTTCGGGTGAGTGGGTGTTCATCCACTTCAGCGTTTTGACCATCACGTTGACCACCTTCTGCGCGGTCTCCTTGTTGGCCTCCATCCAGGCGCGGTCCATGTACAAGCAGGCGGCGGGGTAGTCGCCGCCGAGCGCGGCGCGGGTGGATTCGGGCGTGCGCAGGTCGATGCCGACCTTGGCGGTGCCGTTCTTGATGGCGCGCGCCACCGTCGGTTCGGTGGTCATGCCGGACACGATCTTGCCCTGCTGCATCGATGCGAGAAAAGTGTCGCCGGCGCCGACGGGTACTAGCGAGTAATCCTGCACCTTGAGCCCGGCCTTGGCCGCCAGCGCACGGGTCAGGAAGTCGGTGGCCGAGCCGAGCCCGGTGACGCCAAGCGCCTGGCCCTTCCAGTTGGCGGGGTCTTTCAGTTTCTCGGCGTCGGCGGCCTTGACCAGCACCACTTCGCCCGGGGCAACGGCGAATTGCACCACCGACGTGATGAACTTGCCTTTCGATTGCAGATCGATGGTGTGGTCGTAGAACCCAACGACCCCCTGGACCTCACGCGCCAGCAAGGCCGTGGCCGCCTGCGAGCCGGAGGTGGAATTGAACAGCTCGACGTCGAGCCCCTGTTCTTTGAAGAAGCCGAGCTGGGCGGCAAGCTTGGCGGGCAGATAGATCTGCTTGTCGATGCCGCCGACCATGATCTTGATCGGAGTCTGGGCGGCTGCCGGTGCGGCCGATCCCAGCCAAGTGGCGGCGGACAGCGCAATGGCGAACGCGGTGGCAAAAATGCAGCGCATGGGCGTTTCCCTGAGTGGCAGGTGGGCGCCTTGCCGGTGTGGTGCGGAATATCACTCCGCGCCGCTCAGGCGCCTCCTTGGTCGGAGCATCAGGGCCCTGCGCGCAGGATGGTGTCAATCCGTCTTTTGCCGCCATGCGCAGCAAAATGGCGCCCGCTCGGGGGAAGCGGGCGCTTGCTGAGATTTTAGCAACTGCACCGTCGTTACAACATGCCGAAAACGATAGCGCCGACAAGGGCGAGGGATGCATAGGCGGCGGCGACGCCAAGCTGATCGGCGAGGGGGCGGGGTATGCTCATGGTCATCTCCCTGATCACGTCGAAGTTCAATGCAACGTTGCATCATGGAAACTGTTCCGCGCCGATCGGCAGATCATGTCTTTTGCTGCGTTGCAAAAAATAAATAGCCCATCGTCGCTGCTGCGAGCGCTACGACCCCGGCGGCGCCGAATGCCAGCGCGAAGCCGTGCGCGTTGTCGATCTGGCGCAGGCAGCCCAGCAGCGCGACGCCCATGCTGAAGCCGA
>NZ_JAQGJD010000183.1 GCF_028290785.1 Tardiphaga sp.
GCGAAGGCGATTTCGCCAATACCACGTTCTCCTCCAACGTCGCCGACCTCGTGCTCGCCGCCGACCACCTGCGCGGCATCCGCCGGGCGCCGACCATCCTGATCGGCCACAGCCTTGGCGGCGCGGCGATCCTCGCCGCCGCCGGGCAGATCCCCGAGGCCAAAGCGGTGGTGACCATCGCCGCACCGTCCGATCCCGCCCACGTCACCCACATGTTTGCCGAACACGTCGATAGCATCCGCACCCAGGGCGAAGTCGAAGTGCAGCTCGCCGGCCGGCCGTTCCGGATCAAGCGGGAATTCCTCGACGACATCGCCGAGCACCATTTGCTGGCGCATATCGGCAAGCTCCACAAGGCACTGCTGATCCTGCAATCACCGACCGACGACACCGTCGGCATCGACAACGCCACGCGCATCTTCCTGGCCGCCAAACACCCCAAGAGCTTTGTCTCGCTCGACGGCATGGACCATCTGCTGACCAACAGGCGGGATGCCGTCTATGTCGCCGACGTCATCGCCGCCTGGGCGGCGCGCTATCTCGAGCCGGTGGCGGCGGATGCCGCGGCCGGCCTGCCGGAAGAACCGCGCAAGGTCGTGGTGCGCGAGACCCGCGCGACCAAATTCCAGCAGCAGATTGTGGTCGGCCCGCATCGCCTGATCGCCGACGAGCCGGCTTCCGCCGGCGGTGCCGATACCGGCCCCGGCCCCTACGACCTCCTGCTCAGCGCGCTCGGCGCCTGCACCGCCATGACAATGCGGCTCTATGCCGACCGCAAGGCGCTGCCGATGGAGCGCGTGACGGTGACGCTGAACCACCACAAGATCTACGCCAAAGACTGCGAGGAGTGCGACACCAAGGAAGGCATGCTCGACCAGATCGAGCGCGTCATCGCCATCGAAGGCGCGCTCGACGCCGAACAGCGCGGCAGGCTGATGGAGATCGCCGACAAGTGCCCGGTGCATCGCACGCTGACCTCGGAGATCCGGATCGTAACGACGGCGGCGGAATAAGCGTACGCACCCTCCCCGTCATTGCGAGGAGCCCTTGCGACGAAGCAATCCAGTCTTCCTTCGCCCGCGGCCTTCTGGATTGCCGCGTCGCTTCGCTCCTCGCAATGACGGGGAGAGGTCAGCGAGCCGTTACTGGCACATCGCCTTACGGCCTCAAGATCACCCTATCGCGCGATGATCCCGCCACCGCCCGATACGCCTCACGCGCATCTTGCAGCGCGTAGATCGCCCCGGCGCGAATCGGAAACGGCTTCAAATGACCGCCGGCAAATCCCGGCGCCAGGTCCTTCAGCACCGCGCCGGATGCCACCGACGACAGCCCGAGCGTATCGATGCCGACATAGGTGTGCTGGCCGCGGTAGAATTCCAGGATGTTGAACGGCACCACCGGCTGCACGGCGGCAATCAGGATCTGCCGGCCCTTCAGCGCCAGCGCCTTGTGCGCGGCCTGGAAATACGGATCGCCGACGGTGTTGAAGACGATGTCGGCGCCCCGGCCGTCCGTCATCTCGCGCAGGCGCGGCGCGACATCCACCGACGATGAATCGATGACTTCGACGGCCGCGCTGGCGTGGCCGTCATAGGGCTCGTCCTTGCGCACCACGCCGATGACGCGGGCGCCCTGCCAGGTGGCGATCTGCACCGCGGCCTGGCCGACCTTGCCGTTGACGCCCATCACCAGCACGGTCTCGCCGGGCTTCGGCATGCCGGCGCGGCGCAGGCCTTCCATGGCGGTGACGAAGGGCACGCCGATGCCCGCGGTCGCTTCCCAGCTGAGATGCGCCGGCTTATCGACCAGCGCCGCCGCCTCGACGCTCAGATGCGTGGCATGGCTGCCGTCGCGGCGGATGCCGAGGTCGCCGGAGGAGCCGAACACCTCGCGGCCGATCCATGCGGCGGGACCGTCGATCACCACGCCTGCGAAGTCGCGGCCCGGCGTACGCGGAAACACCGCATAGGGCATCAATCCGGTGGCGGCCTTGATATCGGACGGGTTCACCGCCGCCGCGCGCACCTCGACCAGCACCTCGTTGGCCGCCCGCGACAGCGCGTGCCGCTCGACCACCGGCGCAACCGACGCGGCATCGGCCGCCTTCGCCAGCAGGCGCAGGCAGCGGGCATCGACGGAGACGGGCGGTGTGGAGGTCATGCGGAAAGTCCCGGCGCGTGGATCGCGTCATTCGTGGTTGTGAAACAGTATGATCGAATCCATGCGCACCACAAACACCGCCGTCATCCTGAGGTGCCGTCGCGCAGCGACGGCCTCGAAGGATGGCCACGGGCGCTGAACAGGCATCCTTCGAGGCTCGCCGAAGACGGCGAGCGCCTCAGGATGACGGCGGTGTGTGGGATATCGCGACGCGCTACCGGCTCGGATCCGGATAGACCAGGCTGCGCCAGCCGGAGCGCTCGAACGGCGCCCAGGCGCCTTCGCGCTGGGCGAGGCGTTCGGCCACCGCATAGACCACGGCCGGGTGATGTCCCATGCCGCAATGGCTGCTTTCGACCTCGATGCTTTCCGACATCGCCGAGGATTTTTCCATGCAGCCCTGCCAGGCGCAGATGCCATCGCTGCGGCTGTAGATCGCAGTGGTCGGCACCGGCGGCGTGTCCGCCAGCGAGCCGCCGAACTGCGGACCGGTGTGCTCCGCGGGCTGGCCGCTGACCATCTCATAGACCTGCCAGGCGTTGGTCGCCTTCGGGCCGGCCGCGAACGGGCTGCCCAGCGTGATCACCGACCGGACGCGATCCGGCATCATCTTCGCGAGCTGCCGCGCGTACAGCCCGCCGAGACTCCAGCCGACCAGGCTAACCTTGCGGCCATGGGTTTCGTTCATCTCGCGCAGCAGATCGAGCATGCTGTCCTGCACGCCGTCGCGCAGGCCGAGGTTGCGGCCCTGCTTCCAGCCGCTCACGGCATAGCCACGGCCTTTCAGAAAACTGCGCAGCGGTCGCGTCGAGGTATCGGAGGCCACCAGCCCCGGCAGTACCAGTACCGGATGACCGTCACCACGCGGCGCCAGGTTCAAGAGCGGCAGCGCGCCGAGGAAGGCGCCGAATTCGTGAATCGCGCGGCCTTCGAGAAACATCAGGGTTTTGGAAGGCGGACGCTGCGCCTGCGCGGTAACGGACATCTGATTTCCTCTCGCGGCCGGCGCTGTCGCCGGTCTAACCGATTGATCTGAAAGAGCTCGCTACACAACGCATTAAACGACTATCTGTGCCATCAAGTTAAGGCCCGGTTTGCACGATTTCAAGTTCGTGTCATTGCGAGGAGGGACCGGAGTACCTGCATTGCAGTGCGGTACTCCCGTCCCTCACAGCATCCGCAACAGAAACTCGGCGGTATACAGCGCCAGCCCGGCGAGGCCGCCGATCAGCGAGCCGTTGAAGCGGATGTACTGCAGATCCTTGCCGATATTGACCTCGATCACCCCGATCAACTGTCCCATGTCCCAAGCCTTGACCTGGTCGGCGATGAAGCCGGAGACCCCGCTCTTCTGCTCCGCAATGAAGGCGCGCAGCACCGCCACCACGCCCTGGTTGATCTCGCCGCGCATCTCGGCATCGCCCGCCAGCGCGGCGCCGGCTGCCATGAACACGTTGGCGAGATGGTGCTGCAGCACATGACTTTCGCCGGACGCGCTGCGCTCGATGAAGGCGCGCGCGTTGGCCCACAGGTTTCGCGACACCTCGGCAAGCTCCGGACGCGCCAGGAAATCGCGCTTCAGGCTGTCGATGCGGCCGCCGAAACCCGGCTCGGTCTCGAGTCTGTCGACGAAGGACAGCAGCATCTGGTTGAACTCGCCGCGGAACGGATGGTCGGGATCGCTGCGGACATCCTCGAAGAACGACGTCGCCGATTTCACGATGCGCTTCACCAGGAACGCATCCGCGCGATACAGCTTCAGTAGCGTCGGCAGCTCGTTGCGGATCTTGTCCCTGATGACCGCCAGCGTGTCGGCTTGCGTCAGCGCGCCGTGCACCGCGCGCAGGAGATCGTCGAGCAGGCCCTGATGGCGGCCGTCGCGGATGAAGCCGCGCAACGTGCCCGCCGCGAGCGGCGCCAGATCGACCGCCTGCAGTTGCGTCATGACGCGGCGGATCACGAAGGTCTTGAGGCCCGAGGTTTCCGTGGCCGCCATCGCTTCCGGCAGCAGCCGGAGCACGAAGCGCGCGAGATCAGCGCTGCGCTTGCGGTCGCTCAGCCAGTCGGCGACAAAACTGGCGAAATCCACCTCGCGCAATTTGGCCTCGACCGGCCCGGCCTCGAGGAAATGCACCTCGATGAATTCGCCGAGCTTGTCGGCGATGCGATTCTGATTCGCCTGGATGATCGCGGTGTGTGGAATCGGCAGCCCGAGCGGCCGGCGGAACAGCGCGACCACCGCGTACCAGTCGGCCAGCCCGCCGATGGTGGCGGCTTCGGCGAAGGCCGCCACGAATCCAAACGCGGGATGCACGGGCATCATGATTCGCGCGGCAATAAACGCCGCGAGACAACCCGCCAGCACCACCGCCGCCACCGTTTTGACGCGCCGCAGTTCCACCGCGCGCGCCGCGTCGCCGGGGCTGAGAAAGGACGAAAAAGCGCGATCGGCCATAGGGTTACTCAAGGGTTCGGGTGATCGGGTTCCACATAGGTCAGGCAGATCCAACAATCTGAATCGCGCCTGTTAACCTTTCTTAAAGATGTCCCTCGCGGATACCGCCACGCATGTTAAATCTCGATTCGCGCTTCAAGTGACGTGCTTCGCCTCGATCACCGCAAAGACCATTGGGAATTTCATGAGCCAGTCCATTTCCTACCAGCCCGCGCGCGATCCGTTGCCCGATCATGAGCAGAAGCAGGCCGCTTTGAGCTACCTCAACGAAGCCTGGGCCGAAGCGCGCCACGACGGCGTCGATGGCGACTGCCTGGCCCAGGCCAGCCTGTTCGCGGCGTTTGCCGAGCTGGTCGGAACCTACGGCGAAGACGCCGTAGCCAAGTTCGTCGAAGGCCTGCCCGGCCGCGTCCGCAACGGCGAATTCTCGCTGGTGCTGGCGAGGCAGTAGGGCCTCGTCGTCCCGGGCCAGCGAGCGAAGCGAGCGCCGACCCGGCAACTGTAGTTTTCCGATCAGGGACAGAACGGTTTTTGATCTCGGATGACTGCGTTGAGGGTGATGAGCAGCTTTCTGGCGATGGCGATGAAGGCGACTTTGGCGGGCTTTCCGGC
>NZ_JAQGJD010000187.1 GCF_028290785.1 Tardiphaga sp.
GTGACGCAACTGCTGCTCGCGGACATCGTGCGGCGGGTGACGCAGGATCTGCGCGCCGTGGTTCTTGCCGTGCTGATGCCGGAAGCCGCGCTGTATTACGGACTGCTGATGGCCAAGGTTGCGCCGGATGTAGCGATGATCCCGTTCGCGGTGGCGATGGTCTGGTCGCTGGTGCGACTGGCGGAGAGCGACGATGCGCGCTGGTGGCTGGCGGCCGGGCTGTTCGCCGGACTGGCGCTGCTGTCCAAACTGACCGTCGTGATGCTGGTGCCCGGCGTGCTGGCCTTCATGCTAGTGCCGGCCTGGCGTGCGCGCTGGCTGCGCAGTCCGTATCCGTGGCTGGCGGTGCTGATCGCCTTCGCGGTGTCGTCGCCGGTACTGATTTGGAATGCCGGGCACGACTGGGCCTCGTTCAAGTTCCAGTTTGTGCGGGCGACCTCCGATCATGAATTCTCGTGGCGAGTGCTCGGCGAATTCCTCGGCCTGCAATTCGGTCAAGTCGGCTTCATCCTTTTTCCCGTGGTGCTGACCGGTGTCGTGATCACCGCCTGGCGCGGCTACAGCAAGCGCGAGCCGGTGGCGATCCTGCTGGCGACCTGCGTGCTGGTGCCGTTCGGCTACTTCCTGTGGAAATCACTGACGCTTCGGATAGGCGACACCTGGCCGATGTTCATCTGGCCGACCGGCTTTGCCGCGGCCGCCATCAACGTCGCGATGATCCGGCGGGAAGGCTGGTCGGCGGGCATGATCCGGTCGTCGCGGCGCTGGAGCGTTGCTGCGATCGCGGCCGGCATTCCGTTCGTCGTGCTGGTGTTCCTGTATTGCGTCGCAGCCCCGTGGAATCTGATTGGCCGGAACGATCCGATTGGTGGCGAAGCCGGCTACGCGGCGCTCGCCGAGCGCGCGCTTGTCGAGATGCAGAAGTCCGGCGCGACCTGGATCGCGACCTCGGACTACCGAACCTATGCGATGTTGCGTTGGCACCTCAAAGACAAGGTACCGGTGGTCCAGATCAACGAGCGCGCGCGCTTCCTTGGCTTCCGCGATCCCGGTTCGGCGCTGATCAAGGACCACGCCGGGCTCTACATCGCGCAGACCGCCGATGACAACCGCGCGCTGCTGGCTTCGACAGCCGCGGTGCTGGAGAGGCTGGCGACGGTCAACACGGTGTTTCGTGGTGTCGTGATGAAGACTTATGGGATCGACAAGCTTACCGGCTGGCATCCGGATCTCAATCCGCCGCCGAACACGCCGTTCTATCGCTGGCCGCAACTGGCGGTGGGATTCCCCAGCTATCAGTTCGCCAATTTGTAGGGCGGATCAGCCGAAGGCGTAATCCGCCGGCCGAGCCGAGAGGCGGCGCAATACGGTGCGCTATTGCGCCCTACGGCTCTTCATCTTTTTTGCGCAATAGATCCTTCGCGAGGTCGGCGAGCGCCGGTCGTGGCAGCGCCGTGAACGGCAACGGCCGCGTCACGTCGATGGCGGCGAGCCCCAGCCGCGCGGTGAGCAAGCCGTTGAGCACGCCTTCGCCGAGCCGCTGCGAGAGCTTCGCCGCAATGCCGTGGCCGAGCACCTGCTGGATCATGCTGTCGCTGGCCGCCATGCCGCCGGTGATGGCGAGATGGCCGATGGTGTGGCGCATCAGCCGGATCATGCCGAGCGTGCCGGGGCGTCCGCCATAGAGCCGTGCCAATTGCCGCACCAGCCGTAGCGCGGCAGCGGCCACGAACAGCACGTCGATCAGCGCGCGCGGGCTTATCGCGGTGACGATGGAAACCCGCTGCGCGGCGACCGAGACCAGGCGGCGCGCTTCGATATCCAGCGGCGACATCAGCTCGCGTTCAGCGAGCTTGATCATGTCAGCGCCGTCGATGATGTCGTCGGCATGGCCCTGCAGCGCGGTGCGGGCGCGGGCGAGTTGCGGGTTGCGATGCGCCAGCTTGAGGAGGTCCTGCACGATCGCCCGGCTCTCGGTACGGTCGTCGCTAGCCAGCACCGCCAGCGCACGGGCATGCAGCTTCTCGATGGTTGCTAGCCGCATCAGGCTCATCGCCTCGCGGGCGATGATCACCAACAGCGCCAGTGCCGCCAGCGCAGCAAAGGTCACGCCGAGGTAGCCGAGCCCCTCGCTGCGGGCGAAAAGGTCCTCGACCAGATGGGTCACGCCGAGCCCAAGGCCCATCAGCACCAGCCCGCCGAGCGCGCTCCAGAACAGCGTGCCCCAGCGGAAGCCGGAGCGCACCGGCAGCAATGGCGGCTCGATCACCACCGGCATCGACAGCGGATCGGCCTCCGGCGTGATCCGGATCGCGCCACGGGCCAGCCGTCCGGCATCGTCGTCCGGCTCCATCACAGTGACGTGGGGATCGTCGAGCCGGAAGGTGGCCGGTCGCCTGGTCGATCGTTCGGTCATTGCAGCCTGTCTCCGATCAGGAACTGGAGCGCGCGGTCGAGGCGGATGTGAGGCAACGCCGGCTCCTCCGTGCCGTTGCGTTCGAGCAATGGCGGGCGGAAGCGTAGGAAGCGGAAGTCGGCTTTGTCGGCCGCGTCGGTCGACAGCCCGCGGAACGCGCTGCCTTCGAACAGACCGTCGAGGTCGGTGGGCAGATCGCCCGGAAAGGTCGCGACCTCGGTCTCGCCGTCGAAGGATTCGCCATTGGCCACTTCGCCCCTGGCGGGGGTGCCGAGGATCGACGGCAATCTGTCGCGGCCGCGCTGGACCAGCGCTTCCTTGGTGGCGCGTACCGCCGCCAGCGCGACCACGTCCACGGCGGCACCGGCCAGCTCCGAGCGGGCCGCCGCCTTGCCGACGGTTCGTCGCAGCACGTCCTCAAGCCGGTCGTGGCTGAGATGGTGCAGGTGATCGGCCTTGGTGGCGGCGAACAGGATGCGATCGACGCGCGGCCGGAAGAGGGTGCTGAGGATCGTGCTGCGGCCGATGCGGAAGCAGTCGAGGATGCCGGCCAGCGCGGCTTCCAGATCGTGCAGCGCTTCCGGCCCGGCGTTCAACGCCGACAGCGCATCGACCAGCACGATCTGGCGATCCAGCCTTGAAAAATGATCGCGGAAGAACGGGCGGACCACCACGTCCTTGTAGGCCTCATAGCGCCTGACCATCATCGCCCACAGCGAGTTGTCCGGTGCGCTGGCGTCGGCCGGCAGGTCGAGCGGCGCGAAGGTCAGCGCCGGCGAGCCCGCGAGGTTGCCGGGCATCAGGAAGCGGCCGGGCGGCAGCAGGCTCATGGCAAAGCGATCGTCGCGGCAGGCGCGCAGATAATCGGTGAACAGTTTTGCCGCGGTCAGCGTCGATTGCTCATTCTCCGGCGCGGTCGGATCGAGCGTGGCGAGATGCGCCTGGAACGGCGCAGCCAACTCGGCGCGCGGACCCTGCCGCGACAAAGCGAGACTCTCCGCCGACCATTGCTCATAGGTTTTATTGAGCAGCGGCAGGTCGAGCAGCCATTCGCCGGGATAATCGACGATATCCAGCGTCAGCGTACGCTCGGCGCCGTTGTGGCGCTGGTAGTCGATAACGAGGCGCAGCTCGCTGATATCGACGGTCGAGTTTGGCCAGCGCCGCTCCTCGATCAGCGTGCGCAGGTGTTCTTCATAGGCGAAGCGCGGGATGTCATCGTCGGGCTGCGGAGCGAGGCGGGCCCTGGCGATCCGGCCGGTCGCCAGGGATTCGAATACCGGGAAACGGCCGCCACGGGTCAGGCCATGGACCAGCGCGGTGATGAACACGGTCTTGCCGGCGCGGGACAGGCCGGTGACGCCGAGCCGGACGGTGGGGTTGAACAGGCCGTCACCATAGTCCAGCAGCGCGCGGGCGGAGAGGCGCGCTTCCTCGACGAGTTCGGACAGGCTGGCCATACGGGGGGTGCACTCACTGAGCAGGATGATACAGACGGCACTTCGGAAAGTGGCGATTGTCGGGCCGGAATCAAGCGTGTCGCGAAAGCGTCGCAACCTTGTCGTTTGGGTTTCGTTGACCTTCGCTGGCCTATGATTTATCGCTGACTCCAAGGGGAGTCATTGGGCTTGAGGCAAGCTCACCACCGCGGCCGGACCGACTTTCATGGCAATCTTCACCTTCAAGCAGCTAACCTCGGACACCGCCCATATGGTGGCTGGTGCGATCCGCTGGAATTACGACCGCGCCGAACTGATCGCCGACGGCATCGTCCATGGCATCGGCGTGTCCTTCGGCCTGGTCGCCGGCACCGCGCTGATCGTTCTCGCCGCCATCTTCGCCAGCACTTATGAGATCGTCACGGCCTCGGTCTATGCCGCCGGCCTGCTGGCGATGTTCGGCCTATCGGCGGCGTACAATCTGTGGCCGGTCTCGCCGAGGAAGTGGTGGCTGCGCCGCTTCGATCATTCCGCGATCTACATTCTGATTGCGGCAACCTACACGCCGTTTTTCGCGCAGATGAACGATGGCTGGCTGGCCTTCGCGCTGCTCGCCGGCGTGTGGAGCGTGGCCGTGGCCGGTATCGTCATCAAGCTGCGTTATCCCGGCCGCTTCGACCGGCTCGCGGTGGTGCTGTATCTCGCCATGGGATGGAGCGGGCTGATGGCCTATGACGCGGTATTCACCACGCTGCCGACCCTCGCCGTTTGGTTCATTGCCCTCGGCGGCGCGCTGTATACGCTGGGCGTCATCTTCCACGCCTGGCAGCGGCTGCGTTTCCAGAATGCAATCTGGCATTCATTTGTGCTGCTCGGCGCCGCCTGCCACTATACGGCCGTGCTCGACCTCGTGCTGAGCTGAGCATCGAGTAGGGTGGGCAAAGGCGCCCTTGCGCCATGCCCACCATCCCACACATGCCGATCTGGTGGGCACGCCATCGCCGCGCTGGCGCGCGGAGGATGTCTTTGCCTACCCTACGGCCAATTTCAACTTTGGAGTTCTGACATGCATGTCCAAGGCAAGGTCGTCGTCGTGACCGGAGGCAGCAATGGCATCGGCCAGGCGCTATGCGAAGCCTTCCACAGAGCGGGGGCTGCCAAAGTCGTTGTCGTGGATCTCGACGGCGCAAGGGCCGAAGCCGTGGCGGAGTCGATCGGAGGGGCCGCGTTCCGATGCGACGTGGGCCAGGAAAAAGACATCCAGCATGTGATCGAATCGACCGAGCGGCAGTACGGGCCGATCGCGCTGTTCTGTTCCAATGCGGGCATCGGCGGCGGTTTCGATCCGCTGACGGAGAACGCCGGCGGAAGCTCCGACGAGCCGTGGGCGAAGAGCTGGGCGATTCATGTGATGGCCCATGTCTATGCGGCGCGGCATCTGATCCCGCTGATGAAAGCGCGCGGCGGCGGCTATTTCCTCAACACGATCTCCGCGGCGGGCCTGTTGTCGCAGGTCGGCAGCCCGGCCTATTCGACGACGAAACATGCGGCGGTGGGCTTTGCGGAAAATCTCGCGATCTCGCACCGCGCCCATGGCATCAAGGTCTCGATCCTGTGCCCCCAGGGCGTCGATACCAACATGCTGCGCGCCATCCCCAAGGGCCCGCAATCCGGCGACGGAGACCTGACGCCGTAGCAGGTGGCGCAGGATGCGTTGGCGGGGATCGAGGCGGAGACATTTTTGATCCTGCCGCATCCGCAGGTGATCGACTACATGCGCAAGAAGACCGAGAACTACGATCGTTGGATCGGCGGCATGGCCAAAATTCAGGCGAAGATGCGCGAAGAGTTCGGAGAGTAGAGCTGCGCTCTGCGTTCCCCGGACGCGACGCAATACGAAGTATTGCTTCGCAGATCCGGGGCCCCGGTACCCAAGAAATCGGGATCCCGGCTCTGCGGGGCGGCATGAAGAATGCCGCACCGCTTCCGGGAAACGATCGCAATGACCAGCGTCGCCGTACTACTCCGCCGCTTCCAGCCGCGGCTTCACCGCCACC
>NZ_JAQGJD010000197.1 GCF_028290785.1 Tardiphaga sp.
CTGCCCGGCAGCCGGCGCAGCGAGATCCGCCATCACATGGCGATTTTCGGCGCGACGGTCGCGCTGCTGCGCAAGCAGGGCGTGGCGTTCGAACTGGTCCTGCCGACCATGCCGCATCTCGAGCAGGCCATCGCCATCGCGCTGAAGGACTGGCCGGTGCAGCCGCGCGTCGTGGTCGGCGAGCACGACAAGCGCGCCGCCTTTCGCATCGCGTACGCGGCCTTCGCCAAGTCGGGCACCTCGACGCTGGAGCTGGCGATTGCGGGCGTGCCGATGGTGGCGGCCTACAAGGGCGGCGGCGTCGAGGCCTGGATCGCCAAGCGGCTGATCCGCTCGGCTTCGGTGATATTGGCCAATCTGGTGATCGGCGAGAATGTCGTGCCGGAATACATCCAGCACGACTGTACTCCAGAAAAACTAGTACCGGCCCTGCGCGACGTACTCTCCGACACGCCAATGCGGCGGCGTCAGGTCGAGGCCTTTGCGAAGCTCGATACCATCATGGACACCGGCAAGTCGTCGCCGAGCATCGGCGCCGCGGAGATCGTGATCGCGATGCTGCGGACGCAGTCCGGAGCTTGATCGCTGGAACGATCTCCGGCGTACTGCTATTCGGCCTTGATGTTGGCGTCCTTGATGATCTTGTCGTACCGCGCCATTTCGACGGCGATGTACTTGGCAAACACATCCGGGGTCGAGCCGATGGCTTCGAAGCCCAGCGTTTCAAAGCGCGCCTTGATCTCTGGCTGCTGGGCCATCTTGGTGACCTCGGCCTGGACCTTGCTGACGATTTCCGGCGGCAGGTTCTTCGGGCCCCACAACCCATACCAGGACGAGAACTCGAAGCCGGTCATGCCGGATTCGGCCACCGTCGGAATCTCCGGCGCGATGGCGACGCGCTTCAGGCTGGTGACCGCCAGCGCCTTGATGTTGCCGGCCTTCGCGAGCGGCAGCGACGACAGCATCGGGTCGGCCATCAGCTGAATGTCACCACCCATCAGGTCGGTGAGGGCGGGGTTGGCGCCCTTGTAGGGGATGACGAGCGTGTTGACGCCGGCGTCACGCTTGAGCAGTTCAATCGCCAGATGACCGGCGGAGCCGAAGCTCGACGTCGCGAAGGTGTACTTGTCCGGATTCTTGCGCACCAGATCGAAAAATTCCTTCAGCGTGTTGGCCGGCACCTTGGGCGTGGTACTGACCAGCAGCGGTCCCGAGGCCACCAGCGAGATCGGCGTGAAATCCTGTACCACGTCGTAGGGGACGGCCTTCTGCAGGAACGGCGTCACCACATGGATCGATGCGGTGAGCAACAGCGTGTAGCCATCCGGCGCCGCCTTGGCGACGGAGTTGGCGCCGACGATGCCGCCGAACCCGCCGGCGCGGTTCTCGACGATGAAGCTGTGCCCCATCGTGTCGCCGAGCCGCTGGGCCAGGATGCGCGCAACGCCATCGACCGAGCCGCCGGCCGGGTAGGGCACGATGATGGTGACGTTTTTGCTGGGGTAGGTCTGCGCCACTGCAGGCGCCGCACTCAAGCCGAGCAGGGCAGCGCCGACCGCGGCGAGGGACAAATAATGTTTCACAGAAAATCCTCTCAAATGTTGCATTAAAAGGTTCCTGGGTAGCTTCCCCCGTCGACCAGTATGTTCTGGCCTGTCACGAAACTTGCGTGCTCCGAGCAGAGAAAGGCGCAATAGGCGCCGAGCTCCTGCGGCCGGCCGTAGCGTTTGGCCGGATTGCCCGCGGCGCGCTCCTGCCAGTGCTGATCGAACGTCTTGCCGCCTGGCTCCAGCATGCCGTTGATGTGACGGCGCTGGGCATCGCTGTCGAAGATGCCGGGCAGCAGATTGTTGATGGTGACGTTATGCGCCACGGTCTGGCGGGCAAGGCCGCCGACGAAGCCGACAAGGCCAGATCGGGCGCCGTTGGACAGCCCCATTTCGAGCTGCGGAATCTTGACGCTGCGCGACACGATGTTGATCACCCGGCCGAAGCCGCGCGCCATCATCCCATCGACGGTCCGCCGCATCATTTCGATTGGGCTCAGCATCATGGCGTCGAGCGCCGCCATCCAGTCGTCGTGCGCCCAGTTGCGGAAGTCGCCGGGCATAGGTCCGTCGGCATTGTTGAGCAGGATGTCGGGCGCGGGGCAGGCAGCCAGCGCATCGTCGCGGCCTTTGGCCGTGGTGATGTCGCCGACCACCGCCGTCACAGTCACGCCGGTAGCGTCGCGGATTTCGGCGCAGGTGGCTTCGAGGGTTTCAGGCGTACGGGCGAAGATGGTGACATCGACGCCCTCCTGGGCCAGCGCCATGGCGCAGGCCTTGCCGAGGCCGCGGCTCGCACCGCTCAACAGAGCCTTGCGGCCGCGAATTCCAAGATCCATGGTTCAGGCCGCCACGGCCGAGAGCGACTTGATCTTGTAGCCGTACTTCTTGTCGAGCTCGAGCTCCTGGATGATGCGGATGCCCTTAGCCAGCGCTTCGCCTTCCAGCATGGTCAGTGGCTTGCGCAGGTCGCCCGCCGGCATGCCGATCGCCTTCATCAGCGACTTCACCGCCACCGGATTGACCGCCGAATAGGTGTAGTGCAGCAGCGGCAGCAGGCCGAGATAGGCGTTCTTGAAGCCTTCGGCCTCCTTGTAGCTGGTCCACGGCGTCGAGATGGTGGCCATCTCCGCGGGCGCGAGGTTGCCGGTCATGTTGGCGGTGCCGTGGCCGCCGAGGCTCATGGTGGGGACGACAAGGCCGAGGTTCGGGCTGTCGCAGCACATCACCGAGACGCCGCAATCGGCGGCCAGCACCTGCGCCACCTGGCCGACGCGGGCGGTGGATTCCTTGTGCACCACGTAGTTCGGGTGCTTGAAGATGCGGATCAGGTTATCCCAGTGCAGGTCGCTCTTCACGCGCGGCGGGTTGTTGTAGATGCCGAGCGGCAGGTCGGTTGCATCGGCCACGTCAAGGAAGTAGCCCTCGATGTCGGCTTCCGGGGCGCAGATGTAAGCGGGGGCGGCGAGGATCGCGCCGTCGGCGCCGTTGTCCTTGGCGAAACGGACGTTGGCGATGGTGGTGTCGGTGTTGTTGCCGGTGCAGCCGAAGAAGATCGGCATCTCCGGCGTCTTCATCTTCGCGCATTCGACGATGATCTGCTTCTTCTCGTCCTGCGACAGCATCGAGGACTCGCCGGTCGAGCCCATGATCAGGATCGCGGAAGTACCATTGTCCTGATGAAACTTGAGCAGGGTGCGAAACGCCGCATAATCGACCGAACCGTCCTTGTTAAACGGAGTGATCAGCGCCACGAACGATCCGGTCAGTTTTTTCATCGACATCTCACATCTCCAGTCTTGCTACGAATTTGTCAGGAACTTATCACGACCGGCGCTCATGGCCACCTCATAGCGGCGTGCCATCTGCGCATGGATCGCCGGCATTATGCCGCGTTAAGCCGAGGGGCGTCGTGCAACTCAAGCGCGAAGGCTACCGCCGCGTCGGCATGGATCAGTGTCGAGTCGAACGCCGGCAGATCGAAATCCTTGGCGCCGATCAGCAGGCCGATCTCCGTGCAGCCCAGGATGACGCTGTCGGCGCCGGCGGCCTTGGCCGTGGCGATGACGTCGAGGTAGCGCTGCCGCGAGGTTTCGCGGACGACGCCGCAGCATAGTTCACTGAAAATGATGTCATGAACGGCAGTCCTGTCCTCTTCGTTCGGCACCATCGGATCCAGGCCATGGGTCCCGCGCAGCTTCGAGAGGTAGAAGTCCTGCTCCATGGTGTAGCGGGTGGCGAGCAGCAGCGGCCGGCGGCAGCCAGCGGCCTTGACCGCTTCACCGGTTACGTCGGTGATGTGCAGCAGCGGGATCGAAATTGCGTCCTGAACGGTGTCAGCCAGCTTGTGCATGGTGTTGGTGCAGATCAGCACGCAATCGGCGCCGGCGGCTTCGAGGTTGCGCGCGATCTGCGCCAGCACGGCGCCGGCCTGATCCCAGTCGCCGGCTTTCTGAAGCGCTACGATGGCTTCGAAGTTGACCGAGTGCAGGATCACTTCGGCCGAATGCAGGCCGCCCAGGCTGTTGCGGACGGTCTCGTTGATCCGTCGGTAATACACCGCGGTGCTTTCCCAACTCATCCCGCCCAATAGTCCGATCGTTCGCATTCCGGTAGCCCTCGTCCGCTTCTGATGTTGTCCGAAGATAGCAAACCGGCCGCGCAACAATGCCATCGAAGATCGGCGGATTGTCGGTGTTTTGGCGAACCTATTGCGCATTCTAATAGGTTGAGGCAATAAATTTGCTCAGTTTGATGAACCTAAGCATTAAAGGTTCGAATTTTTGAAGGAATCAGCGCGTGGATGCCATCGATCGTCGCATTCTCGATATCCTGCAGAACGACGCCTCGGTGGCGGTGGCGACCATCGCTGAAAAGGTCGGCCTGAGCACCGCGCCGTGCTGGCGCCGGATCAAGCGGCTCGACGAGGACGGTGTCATCACCCGGCGCGTGGCGCTTTTGAACCGCCGCAAGGTCAACGTGCCGATGACGGTGTTCGTGTCGGTAAAAGCGCCGCGCCACGAGGCCGACTGGCTTCAGGCGTTCCGGCGAGTGATCGCCGATATTCCGGAGATCGTGGAAGCCTGGCGGCTGACCGGCGAGACCGATTATCTGCTGCGCATCGTGGTGCCCGACGTGGAGACCTATGACGCGGTCTACCAGCGCATGATCAAGCGGCTGGAATTCTCCGACATCAATTCCTCGATCGCCATGGAAGAGATGAAGTTCACCACTGCGATTCCGACCAGCTACATGGAGCTGAAGTCGCCCGGCTGACGCCACACCCCGCCGCAAATGAAAACGGCGGACCGTGAGGTCCGCCGTTTTTTTGTCTGGCCGGTGGCCGATATCAGCGCTTCGAAATATCCACGTAGTCGCGGCGCGGGGCGCCGGTGTAGAGCTGGCGCGGACGACCGATCTTCTGCTGCGGATCCTCGATCATCTCGCTCCACTGGCTGATCCAGCCGACGGTGCGGGCGACCGCGAACAGCACGGTGAACATCGAGGTCGGGAAGCCCATCGCCTTCAGCGTGATGCCCGAATAGAAATCGACGTTCGGGTACAGCTTGCGATCGATGAAGTACTGGTCGGACAGCGCGATCTTCTCCAGCTCCATCGCCACGGCGAGCATCTCGTCGCCGCCATGGCCGGTTTCCTTGAGCACTTCATGGCAGGTCTGCTGCATGATCTTGGCGCGCGGATCGTAGTTCTTGTAGACGCGGTGACCGAAGCCCATCAGGCGGACGCTGGAATTCTTGTCCTTCACCTTGGCGATGAAGTCTGGAATCTTGTCGACGGTGCCGATCTCGGCAAGCATCGCAAGCGCGGCTTCGTTGGCGCCGCCATGGGCGGGGCCCCACAGGCAGGCGATGCCGGCGGCGATGCAGGCGAACGGGTTGGCGCCGGACGAGCCGGCGATACGCACCGTCGAGGTCGAGGCGTTCTGCTCGTGGTCGGCGTGCAGGGTGAAGATCTTGTCCAGCGCCTTGGCCAGCACCGGATTGACCTTGAACTCCTCACAAGGCACCGCGAAGCACATCTTGAGGAAGTTCGACGCGAAATCGAGCGAGTTGGTCGGATACACGAACGGCTGGCCGATCGTGTACTTGTAGGCCATCGCCGCCAGCGTCGGGATCTTGGCGATCATGCGGATCGACGCGATCATGCGCTGCTTGGGGTCGGTGATGTCAGTGGAGTCGTGGTAGAACGCTGCCAGCGCACCGACCGACGCGACCATCACGGCCATCGGATGGGCGTCGCGACGGAAGCCCTGGAAGAAGCGCGACATCTGGTCGTGAACCATGGTGTGGTTGGTGACCGTGGTGTCGAACTGGGCCTTCTGCGCCTTGGTCGGCAGTTCGCCGTACAGCAGCAGATAGCAGGTCTCGAGAAAGTCACCGTGGTCGGCGAGCTGCTCGATCGGGTAGCCGCGGTATTCGAGGATACCGGCGTCGCCGTCGATATAGGTGATCTTCGACTGGCAGCTGCCGGTCGAAGTGAAGCCCGGATCATAGGTGAACATGCCGGACTGGGCGTAGAGCTTGCCGATATCGATGACATCGGGACCGATGGTCCCGCTCATGATCGGGAGGTCGAAGCTCTTGCCATCGACTGTCAGCGTTGCGGATTTGGTATTGGTTTTTGCGTCCATCGCGTGGTCCCCGATGAGATCGTTGAGAGGCGGCAGGCCGGGCGCCAAATCAGCGACTTGGCGGGGCAGGCCGGAAATTCTAGAGCATTCGCCAGAATGGGTATCGCATTGCTGTGTGCGCTGCAAGACGGGCAAAACCCGCCTGCAGCTATGCTAAACCGAGGCCTGGTCGGCGAGCCGGGCCAGGCATTCGTCCCGGCCCAATACCGCCAGAACGTCGAAGATTCCCGGCGAGGTGGTCTTGCCGGTCAACGCCACCCGCAGCGGCTGGGCGACCGCACCGAGCTTGATCCCGGCCGCCTCGGCAAACGCCCGCGTGGCGGCTTCCGTGGTTGCGGCGCTCCAGTCGGTGACGGCTTCCAGCGCGCTACGCAATTGCCCAATCAGGATACGGGTCTCCGGCGTCAGCAGCGCGACAGCTTTCGGCTCCATGGTCAGCGGCCGGTCGGCGAAGATGAAATAGGAGCTGTCGATCAGCTCGATCAAAGTCTTGGCGCGCTCCTTCAGCTGCGGCATCGCCTGCAGCAACTGGGCCCGGCTGGCGTCGGTGAGCTTGGCCTTCACGTCGCCGCCGTTGGGAACGTAATCCAGCACGTCCTCGAACATCGTCAC
>NZ_JAQGJD010000199.1 GCF_028290785.1 Tardiphaga sp.
TGGCCAACCGCTTCGACGCTTCTGTCGGCGCCCTGGTCGGTTTGATGGCCTCGGGCTCCACCGAGTTGGAAGCCACCGCGCAGTCGATGAGCGGCACCGCCGAACGTACCAACGACCAGGCCACCATTGTCAGCACGGCAGCGGCGGAAGCCAGCACCCGCGTCCAGACGGTTGCGGCTGCGGCCGAGGAGCTCTCTTCTTCGATCGTCGAGATCAGCCGCCAGGTCGCGCAGTCCGCCAAAATCACCAGCCATGCGGTCGATAGCGCACGGCGAACCGACACGATCGTGCGGGCCTTGGCCGAAGGCGCGCAGCAGATCGAACACGTGGTCGAACTGATCTCCAGCATCGCCAGCCAGACCAATTTGCTGGCGCTGAACGCCACCATCGAAGCCGCCCGCGCCGGCGATGCCGGCCGCGGTTTCGCGGTGGTTGCTTCCGAAGTGAAGAGTCTCGCCGGCCAGACCGCCAGCGCGACAAAGGAAATCAGCACCCGCATCGCGCAGATCCAGAGCGCGACCAAGGAAGCCGTCGACGCCATTCAGGGCATCACTGCCACGATCGAGGAAGTCAGCGCGATCGCCACCACCATCGGCTCGGCCATCGAGGAGCAAGGTGCGGCTACCGCCGAGATCGCCCGCAACGTCACGCAGACCGCGCAGGCGACACAGGATGTCACTACCAACATCGGCGGCGTCAGTGCCGCCGCCCACGAGACCGGCGGCGCCGCCAACATGGTGCTCAGCGCCGCGTCCGGCCTGTCGAAACAGGCCGAGCAACTCTCCGGTGAAGTGAATACCTTCCTCGCCGGTGTCCGCGCTGCGTAAGGCAACGGACCATCACAACACGAAGGGCGCGGTCTCACAGACCGCGCCCTTCGTCATTTCAGAGGCGTTCGTTCGGCATGTGGCGCAGCCGTCATCGATCCGGCAACCCGGCGCCGGTACTGACGAGGCGTTAGTTGCTGTTGTTCGGCGAGCTCGGAAATTCCACCGGACCGTTCGGCTTGCCGGTGTCGAACTTGAAGATGTTGCGCAGCACGCCGGGCGCGATGGCCGAGATCGGGTTGACGCGCAGCACCGGCTGGCCGGGCGTGCCGACCACTTCGTAGGTGATGCCGATCAGGCCTTCATTGCTGCCGCCGCCGAGGAACAGGCCGATCACCGGTAGCTGCCCGAACATGTTGTTGAGCCCGTACATCGGCACGAAGGTGCCGCTCATCCGCACGGTGTTAGCGGGGTAGTCGATGCTGCCTTCGATGGTGGCGCCGATCGAGGGCCCCTTGACGACGCCCTCGCGGATCGTGAGCTGGCCATTCTGCCGGGTGAATTCGGCCCGCAGCCGCGAAAATCCGATGCCACCCTGCGACACCCCCGGCCCCCCCGCGGCGACTCGGTCCAGCGAGGCCTCGCCCTTGATGGCGAAATCGCGGACGTTGACCAGGCCTTCCTTGGGACGCGTATCCGACGACGGCGTGTCCATGGCCAGCGATAACTGCCCACCGACCATCTTGGAGTAGGTATCGGTCACGCGGAAGAACGCGCCGGCGTCATTGGTCTCGATATAGATCACGTCGCGCGCCGCGCCCTGCGCGCGGCCCCGCATGTCGCCGGTTAGCGGCGTGTCGCGTCCCAGCTTGCCGCTGAGGTTGAAGGTCTTGATGGTGCCGGCCCGTCGCGACACCTTGGCATCCAGGCTGCGCACCGCCTCGCCGTAAAAGCCGGCCACCGCGCCGAGCTTCACGTCGATGTCGAAGTCGATGGTCTTGGGCTTGCTCTTGGAATCGGACTCCTTGCCGGAGATCGCCGATTTCAGAAAACCGCGACCATCGAACACGTCGCCGCGCATCGTCACCTTGAGCACACCGTCGGGACTGCGCTCCGCCTTCAGCGACGTCTTGTCGCCCTCCGAGGGCGAGTAGGTCGGGAAGTTGGCGTTCACCAGGTCGCCGTTCGGATCGACTTCCACGGAGCCCTTGATCGCTACGCCGCCGCCATCGACGACAATGTCCTCGAGCCGCGTCGATTGCGCCTTCTGTACCATGTTGAACACCGCGCGGCCGCCTTTGCCCGGCGCCTTGACCCAGCCCGGCAGGATGTTGTCGAGCTTCAGCGCGGTCAGGTCGGCGTCGATGCCGAGCTTGGTTTCGCGGTCGCCGCTGCCGATCTTGCCGATCACCTTGACCGGGATTGCGCCGGTTACCGCGGGCCCGAGATCGAAACCCAGCCGCGCGCGGCCGGCGTCGTCCAGCGTCGTCTGCGCGCGAATGTCGGCATCGGCATCGGTCGGCTTGCGGTAGTCGATCGACGCCGCCTGCCCGTTGATCTTGACGTCGCCCTTGACCTGATAGCCCTGATTGTTGGCGGTGATCTTCAGCGCGTTGGCTTCGAGCTTCTGGCCCATCACGATCTTGTCGGCGGAGAAGTTGGTGAGGTCGGCATTGATCGTGTAGCTGGTGTCGGTCTTGGTCAGTTCGCCCTTGATCGGCATGCCCAGCGTAATGAACGCCGAAGCGTTGCCCTTGCTGGTGGCGGGATCGAGCATGTTGCCGGTGAATTCACTAAGACGATCGGAGGCCAGGATCTCGGCGACGGCCGGCACCGTCCCGTCAATCCGGAACTTGACCCGCGCCGGCATCGGCTTCGGCACCATGTCGGGCACTTCGAATACGATGTCGTTCAGGTTGAGCTTGCGCCCCCCGGCGGTATCCATGCCGGACTGACCGATCGTCACCGTCGCGGTGCGGCCGGTGACGCGGGCGCGCAGATCGGCGTCGCGGATCACAGGCAGATCGTCGACCGGGCGAAGCGTCACGCCGTTGGCGGCGATGGTGACGCTGAGACCGTCATCGGGAATCGGCGGACCGCGCCGCGACAGGTTGCGGACCGGCGAGTTGACGGCGATGTCGAGGCGCTGCAGCGAGCCGCGCTCGACGCGCTCAATCACCCATTCGCGCACTTCGGGCGTGATCAGGACCGGCCACATCCGCTTCAGCGCCGACGCCGACATTGGGGTGCCGGCAATGCCCAGCGTCAGCCGTGGCTCTCCGGCATAGTCGACGCTGCCGGAGCCCGCGATGCCGATCTCGCCGTTGCTGATGTTGGCCTGGGTCAGCATCACGCGCTTGTTGTCGGTATCGAAGCGCAGGGCGATGTCGATACGGTTGAAGATCAGCGGCGCTTCGCCCGCCGTGCCGGCGAGCACGATGGTGCCGCCGCTGAGCCCGGCCTGCCAATTCGAGATGGCGTCGTTGGGCGGCTCGACATGCGCCAGCATGGTGACACGGTTGTTGCCGGAGATCACCTTGAACGGCGCCAGCAAGACGCGACGGCCGGAATCCCATTCGAGATTGACCTCGGCGGAGTCGATCGGCATCGGGTAGTCGGGCGTGTCGTTGTCGATGATGTTGCCGGCTGCCGCGGTGATCTTGCCGCGGAAATAGGTCGGCAGGCCGTCGCGGCCGAGTTCGCCCTTCAGCTCGCCGGTGAGCGGCAGGTCGGCGCTGTAGGTCAGGTCCTTCATGCGCAGCGCCAGCAGGATGTTCTGGCTCGGCAGCTTGTCCGCGCGGATATCGACCGAACGCACCCCGTTGGCGGGAGCACCCACCACGACGCCGAGCGACCACGGCGTCTTGCCGGCCTCGCCCACGCTCATGGCGACGCCGCCGGCGGTGGGGCGGCGCAGGCTCAGGGTGATGTTGTTGAAGGTCGAGGTGTTGCCGCGCTGCTGGTCATCGACCACCAGCCGGCCGTTCTTCAGGCCGATCTCATTGAGGTTCTGGCCGTCGAGGCCGGTCAGGCTGAGGCTGTCGAGCCAGTCCAGACCGGCCAGCAGTCCGCTGACCGGTTCACGCTTGTCGGCGGCTGCGGTGGGAGGCGTCGGCAGTGCCTGCACCAGCGGCGCCACCTGCCCCGGCGGCAATGAAAGGGAGGGGCCGGTTGGAACCGGCACCGGCAATGCCGTCGGCCGAGTCGAGGCCACGCCGGTGGCCAATGGACGCGCGTTGTCGCCGGTGGAAACCGTCACCTGCCCGTCCGGCATGATCCGCACCGCGAGCACGGCATCGACCAGGTTGAGGCTCTCGGCGCGCAGCCGGCCCATCAGCATCGCCGGAACCGACAGCCGCACCTCGGCCTTCGGCGCGCTGGCGACGATGGCGTGGTCGCGATCGCGCACCACGATGTCGCGGATACGCACGGCGATGCGAATGCGCCCGGTGCGCTCGATCTGGGTGCCGCCGACTTCGACGCTGTTGCCCTCGCCGATGTTGTCCTGGATTGCCTCGGCCAGCCACGGCGTGGCCATGTCGAAATTGATCGGTCCGGCGCCGAGCCGCCACCACAGCGTGCCGAAGCCTACCGCAGAGACCAGCAGCAGGACGGCGACGACCGCGGCGATCCGCTTCACCCACCGCCCGCCCGGCCATCCGGGCGCGCCGCCAAGGCGATGCAGCCCGGCGTTTTGCTGGGACAATAGCTGGCGGGCGCGGTGATGAGCGGCCTCGTCATGGTCGTGATCCCAAACGGCATCATCCCATTCCGGGGCTTGGTCATCGGCGCGCGGACGCAACGCTTGGGGCGGCTTATTCCTGGCCATTGCCTCTCGGTGCTGGCGTTGCCTGTCAGATCGATCGCCCCGGACCTCGGCGCGTCGAGATCGGACGAGCGCTTCCGTGCCGGCATCGCTGCCAATCGTCGGTTTAAAGTATACTCGTCGTCCAGTCGTTGCGGCGGGTTCAAAGCACACACCGCGGGTGTTGCGTCGAATCCTTTGTGACCATACTCCGGGGCCAGCCCATTTGCACCGCGCGGGGCCTGTCGTCAGGCCCCCGGTGCGTCTCTGCAATATCATCACACTGACCCGCTGAAAGCGACGAAAGGAAGGCGTATGTCCAAGAAATCGCGCGAGAATTCCTCCAGAACCCCCGCCGGGAAGATGGAACGGACTGCGACAAAGGCGCCCGTCAAGAAGGCCGCGAAGGTCGTCGCCAAGAACGCGACCACGGCTGCGACCAAGAGCGCGG
>NZ_JAQGJD010000204.1 GCF_028290785.1 Tardiphaga sp.
GCAGCAGGCACCGCGCCCGATGCGACCAGCTTGCCGTCGCCATAGAGATCGCCCAGCACCCGTTCGAGCAATTGCGCGCGCTGGGTTATCGCGACGGAGATCTGCTTCCACTCGGTCTCGTCGATCAGCAGCGGCACATGGCTGAGCGGCCAGATCCGGTCGGCGATCTCGCCGGGCGCGCGATAGGTGACCCCGGCCTCGCGCAAATGACGGTCAGCGGAGCCGAAACGGCGCTCGATGTCGGCCGGCGCCAAGCTGCCGAACGCCTCGAAGAACTTGTTCCAGACGTCGCGCGGCGTGCCGTCGGCGTTCAGATATTCATCGGGAATTCCGGGCAGCCGTTCGTAGTCGCGGGTCCACTGCGCGACCTTGCGATGTCCCGGACGGGGTTTTTTCCCCTGGCCGGCCATTCCCGTCATCCCCGACTCTCCTGCCAAACCACTGGCAACCTCAATGCAGGAGCGGCGTCCGCAAGTCGAGGGTCAACGGAAATTCAAGTGTGCGTTCTTCCTTCGGCGGGTCCATTTCGCCGGGCGTGTGCCCGATCTGCTCGAAACGCGCCAGCCGCCGGGCTTCCGCCTCGTAGGAATTGACCGGCTTGGTGTCGTAGCTGCGGCCGCCGGGATGCGCGACGTGATAGACGCAACCGCCGAGCGACCGCCGGCTCCAGGTATCGACGATGTCGAACACCAACGGCGCATGGACGGGGATGGTCGGGTGCAGGCCGGAGGCCGGCTGCCACGCCTTGAAGCGGACCGCGGCGACCACCTCGCCGGAGCGGCCGGTGTCGGTCATCGGCAGCGCGCGGCCGTTACAGGTAATGAGGTGCCGACCCGGCACAAAGCCGTTGGCCTTGAGCTGCAGCCGTTCCACCGACGAATCGACGTAGCGGACGGTGCCGCCGGCCGAGCTTTCTTCGCCCAGCACGTGCCACGGCTCCAGCGCCTGCCGGACCTCCAGCGTCACGCCGCCATAGGTGACATGGCCGAACACCGGGAAGCGGAATTCGAGCTGGGCCTCGAACCACTCTTTCGAGAATTCGTAGCCGGAGGCGCCGAGCTCGGCGAGCACGCCCTGGAAATCCTCCCAGAGATAATGCGGCAGCATGAAGCGATCGTGCAGCGTGGTGCCCCAGCGCACGAACTGGCCCTGCTGCGGCTCGCGCCACATCTTTGCGATCAGCGCGCGGATCAGAAGCTGCTGCGCGAGGCTCATGCGCGGATCGGGCGGCATCTCCAGCGCGCGGAATTCAACCAGACCCAGACGGCCCGTCGTGCCATCCGGCGAATACAGCTTGTCGATGCAAATCTCGGCGCGATGGGTGTTGCCGGTGATATCCACCAGGATGTGCCGGAACAGCCGGTCGACCAGCCACAGCGGCGCTTTGGTGCCGGGCGGCGGCACCTGCGCCAGCGCGATCTCCAGCTCGTAGAGGCCATCATGACGCGCTTCGTCGATGCGCGGCGCCTGACTGGTCGGCCCGATGAACATGCCGGAGAACAGGTAGGACAGACAGGGATGGCGCTGCCAGTACAGCACCAGGCTCTTCAACAGATCCGGGCGGCGCAGGAACGGCGAATCGGCCGGCGTGCTGCCGCCGACCACCACATGGTTGCCGCCGCCGGTGCCGGTGTGGCGACCATCGACGAGGAAACGGTTGGCACCGAGCCGGACCCGCGCGGCTTCCTCATAGAGGAATGTCGTGGTGTCCACGGCTTCGCGCCATGTCGCGGCCGGGTGAATATTGATTTCGAGCACGCCGGGGTCCGGCGTCACCTTGATGACCTCGACGCGCGGGTCAAACGGCGGCGGATAGCCCTCGACATGGACCTGCAGCTGCATCTCCTCGGCGGTCGCTTCCAGCGCGGTGATCAGTTCGAGATAGTCTTCGAGCTTTTCCACCGGCGGCATGAACGCGCACAGGATGCCGTCGCGCACTTCGATCGACATGGCGGTGCGCACCGGACCGTGGTTTCGGCGTTCCGCCTGGATTTTCTCGGCCGTGGCCTTGGCCCGTTCCGTCGCCTCGGCGTCGTCAGCTGACAGTTCGCCGCGCGGATCCATCGGATCCCGCTCGACGATGTAGGGGAAATCGTCCTCCGGCACATGCGGCAATGACGCAATCGGCAGCCGCAGGCCGAGCGGCGAATCCCCGGGCGTCAGGAACAGGTTGCCGCGGCGCAGCTTCCAGTGCTCGGAGCGCCAGCGGGTATCGGTGTTGTCGGCTCCGGCGTTCCAGCGCTGGATCGGCAGCACGAACCCCTTCGGCGTGTTCAGCCCGTGGTCGAACACCTTGGCCATCCGCGAACGTTCTTCCGGGTCGGCTAGCTTGGAATCGCTGGGATCGACGTTGTGCGGCAGGCCCGCTTCCTTCTGCAGCCAGTGCGCGGGGTCTTCGAACGCCGGCATGATATATTCGCGGGGCACGCCAAGCCGATGCGCGGCGCCTTCGGCGAATTTCTCGGCGTCACCGACGCCGGCGTTGCGCGGGCCTTCGACGCGTGCGATCAGCGCGTCGTTCTTCCAGATCGGCACGCCGTCCTTGCGCCAGTACAGGCCGAACGCCCAGCGCGGCAGGCTTTCGCCCGGGTACCATTTGCCCTGCCCGTAATGCAGCAGCCCGCCCGGCGCGAAACGCGTCCGCAGCCGGCGGATCAGGTCGTCGCCGAGGCCGCGCTTGGTCGGGCCCACGGCGGCGATATTCCACTCCGCGCCTTCCAGATCATCCATCGAGACGAAGGTCGGCTCGCCGCCCATGGTGAGGCGGACGTCGTCGGCCTTCAGATCGGCATCGACCTTTTCCCCCAGCGCGTCGAGCTTCTGCCACGCTGCTTCCGAGAACGGCTTGGTGATCCGCGGCGCCTCGCGGACGCGCTTGACCTCCATCTCGAAGCCGAACTCGACTTCGGCAAAGCCCGCCATGCCGGAGATCGGCGCCGCCGAGCGGAAGTGCGGCGTGGCGGCGACCGGGATATGGCCTTCGCCGGTCAGCATGCCTGAGGTCGCGTCGAAGCCGATCCAGCCGGCGCCGGGGATGTAGACTTCGGCCCAGGCGTGGAGATCGGTAAAGTCGTTCTCGACCTCGCGCGGGCCTTCCAGCGGATCGATGTCCGGCCGCAACTGGATCAGGTAGCCCGACACGAAGCGCGCGGCGAGACCGAGATGGCGCAGCGTCTGGATCAACAGCCAAGCCGAATCGCGGCACGAGCCGGACCTGTTGGCCAGCGTCTGCTCCGGCGTCTGGATGCCGGGCTCCATGCGGATGATGTAATTGACCTGGGTGCGCAGCCGCGCGTTGAGATCGACCAGGAAATTGACCGTGCTGGGTGCCTGCTTCGCAATCTCCGCAAGGTAGGCCTGGAACAGCGGACCGGTTTCTTCCGTCGCCATATAGGGCGCCAGTTCGGTCTTCAGGTCGTCGGGATAGGCGAACGGAAACGTTTCGGCATAGGGCTCGACGAAGAAGTCGAACGGGTTGATGACCGTCATTTCGGCGGTGAAATCGACCTCGATCTTGAGCTCGGTGGCCTTCTCCGGAAACACGAAGCGCGCCAGCCAGTTGCCCTGCGGATCCTGCTGCCAGTTCACGAAGTGGTTGGCCGGCGTGACCTTGAGCGAATAGCTCAGAATCGGCGTGCGGGTATGCGGCGCCGGCCGCAGCCGGATGGTTTGCGGCCCCAGATCGATCGCGCGATCGTATTTGTAATGGGTGACGTGATGTAACGCGACGAAGATCGACAAGTTGGGCAACTCCAGCGGATTTTTTGAGCAGAACACCGGCAGAGATGTGGATCAAGGCCTAACAACGGGCAGATGTTGCCTGAGGAAAGGGCGCTCACCTCTCAGCCGTCATTGCGAGGAGCCTCTTGGCGACGAAGCAATCCAGTTCTTGCCTAGTTCGTGGCTTCTGGATTGCCGCGTCGCTTCGCTCCTCGCAATGACGTGGAGGGGTTCTTCCACTCGTCATTCCGGCCTGCGGCAGCTGTCTGCCGCAGGCCGGAATGACAGCCTGTTACATCGTCGCCCCCAGCACCCACGGCGCGAATTCCGCGCCGCCGAAATCGAAGCTCTCGCTCTTGGTCGGCGCGCCCGAGGCCGTCTTCAGCATCTGCTCGAAGATGCGCTGGCCGCATTGCTGCACCGTCTCGTCGCCGTCAAGGATGGTGCCGCAATTGATGTCCATGTCGTCTTCCATCCGCTTGAACATCGGCGTGTTGGTGGCGAGCTTGATGGACGGCGCCGGCTTGCAGCCGAACACCGAACCGCGGCCGGTGGTGAAGCACACCAGGTTGGCGCCGCCGGCGACCTGCCCCGTGGCAGCCACGGGGTCGTAGCCGGGCGTATCCATGAACACGAAGCCCTTCTTGGTGACGGCCTCGGCATAGTTCAGCACCTCGACCAGATTGGTCGAGCCGGCCTTGGCCATCGCGCCCAGCGATTTCTCGAGGATCGTGGTGAGCCCGCCGGCCTTGTTGCCGGGGCTGGGATTGGCGTTCATCTCGGCACCCTCGCGTTCGCAATAGGCGTCCCACCAGCGCATCAGCCCGACCAGTTTCTCGCCGACCTCGCGCGACACCGCGCGGCGCGTCAGGAGATGCTCGGCGCCATAGGTCTCCGGCGTCTCCGACAGGATCACGGTGCCGCCGTGGCGCACCAGCAGGTCGCTGGCAACGCCGAGCGCAGGGTTGGCCGAAACGCCGGAATAGCCGTCGGAGCCGCCGCATTGCAGGGCGACGGTCAATTCGCTGGCTGAGACTTCCTCGCGCGTCGCTCTGTTCGAATCGGCGAGCACCTCGCGCACGAAGGCGACGCCCGCCTCGGTGGTCTTGCGGGTCCCGCCAATCTCCTGGATCTGCATCTCGCGCAGCCGGCCGGCAAGCTTCTGCTCCTGCATCAAGCCGCCGATCTGGTTGACCTCGCAGCCGAGGCCCAGCACGACCACATGCGAGAAGTTCACGTGGCGCGCATAGCCGCCGAGCGTACGGCGCAGCAACTTCAGCGGCTCGTCCTGGGTCATGCCGCAGCCGGTCTTGTGGGTCAGCGCCACGACGCCATCGACATTGGGAAAATCCGCCAGCGGATTGTGGCCGGTGAACGGGTTCTTCTTGAACACGTCGGCGACCATGCTGGCGACATGGGCGCTGCAGTTCACGCTCGTGAGAATGCCGATATAGTTTCGCGTGGCAACGCGGCCGTCGTCGCGGCGGATGCCCATGAACGACGCCGGCAGGTCGAAGTTAGGCGTCGGCTTGACGTCGACGCCGTAGGCGTAGTCGCGCGAGAATTCGCCCATGCCCAAGTTTTGCGTATGGACATGCTGGCCGGGCGCGATCGGCTGCGTCGCGAAGCCGATGATCTGGCCGTAGCGGCGGACTTCCTCGCCCACCGCGATCGGCCGGATCGCGACCTTGTGGCCGGCCGGAATACGCTCCGACGTCACCACGCCCGCAGTGACCTCGACGCCGGGCAGCAGGCTGGCGCGCGCGATCAGCACGGCGTCGTCGGCATGCAGGCGAATGACGGGGGATACGGCCATGAACGAATTTCCTCGTGAGATTATTGTTGGCTTTACCGCCATTTGGAACGAGTCTAGCTGAAATCACGAGGCGGCGTCACCCCTGCTCTGGCGTGCAAACATCGCGGCAGACATGCGGGATCGCCCCTGTTGTTTGCGGCGCGGGGACGCCGTCGAATCGCTGCATTCCCTGCCCTCCCTGAAGAGGGCGCGCGGAACGCCGGGTGCCCGATGCACCCATGGCCCAGACGCGAATGCCGTAGACGGCAATAAATGCGCCGGGGATTCCGGATTCACCGGGGGATCACCCGGCGTTCCGCACGCGGTGGGCTCCGGCCTGCTTCGTGCTCTTCCCGGCGGAAGGTCGTCGCCCCGGACCTCTAAGGGTGCGCGCCGGATTTGGCATCGCGCCCTACACTCCGGGGGTGCCCCATCTGGCACCCAGGAACCACACGACTTGGGCCGGCGCGCCAGCGTGGTCGTCAGCCTCGGCTCGTGCCGCTCACCCTCCCCCGGCCTTGAACGCACCCTTTGTACAAGGCGCACGTCCTCACCCGGGCTCGCGCCCTGCGACCTTCGCTCTGGCCTGACGCTGCCGCGCCACCGCCACCCGCCCCGCGAACACCGACGTCGCGAACGCCCCTCTTCTTGGGGCGGGATGCGGGGAATATAGTCAATATAGGACTTATGTCAAGACGGCGGAGTGGAGTTTGCCGCAAGGTTATCAAATGAAAATGAAGCAGGTCATACGCAGCCATCATCGCGAGGAGCTCTTGCGACGAAGCAATCCAGTCTGCGGGTGTGGCTCTCTGGATTGCTTCGCTTCGCTCGCAATGATGGAGTTGGTGGATTCGCTCACACCAAACGCTTTATTCGTCGAACCCCACGAATACCGTCGCTTCCTCGACCGACTTTCGTTCCGACACCACCGCATTGGCCGGAAAACTTTCATCCGGCCATCCCAGCGCGATGCTTTTCATGATGACCTGATCGTCGGCGATCCCGGCGTGCTCGCGAACCACTGGCGACTGCATGATGCCCTGGCTGTTGATTACGGCACCGAGCCCGCGCGACCAGGCGGCATTGACCAAAGCGGTCGCCACGGCGCCGCAATCGAACGGCGTATCGTCGCTGCCGTCCAGCACGCGGTCATAGGTCACGATGATGCAGACCGGCGCGTCGAACTGGCGAAAGCCGCGTAGCACCCAGTCCTGGCGCATGTCCTTGTCGTCGCGCGCGATCCCCATGGCGGAGAACAGTTGCTTGGCGACGCCGACCTGACGGTCGCGGTGCGGGCCGGCAAAGGCCTGCCCGGTGCGGAATTCGCGCGACTGAGGCACGCCGGCCACCATCCGCTCGGTGTTTCCGGCGCGGATCCGGTTGAGCGGTTCGCCGGTGAGGACGTAGAAATTCCACGGCTGCGTGTTCATCGACGACGGCGCGCGCATCGCCAGACCGATGATTTCCTCGATCAGCGCTTTGGGGACCGGATCGGGTTTGTAGCCGCGGATGCTGCGGCGGCCGAGGATGACGTCATCGAACTGCATTGGTGTGGAATCTCCAGGGTGACAGGTTAGTAGACGCCGCGCGATGGCCTCTCCGTTGTCGTCCCCGCGAAGGCGGGGATCCATACGCCGTGCAGTGACTTCGACGCGTGGCAGATGCCGTCGATCATTACAACCGCCAGAGGTTATGGGTCCCCGCCTTCGCGGGGACCTCTCGTGGAGGCGACAGCGTGCACATCTGCGGCAACGGCGAGGCCTACTGCAATTGCGGCCCCAGACTCGCGGCAAGCTCGGCCCAGATCGGCGCCTCTTCCTTGTAGAGCGCCTGACTGGCGTCCAGCGTCATCGGGCCTTCGCTGATGCCCTGGCTCTTGAGCAATTCGCGAACCCGATCGCTTTGGCCGGCCGCGATGAACAAAGCCGACAGCTTTGCCACGATCTCCGGCGGAGTCTTGGCCGGCGCCACGCATCCCTGGAAGGTCAGCAGCGTATGCGCGAGCGAGGTCGCGCCCTGCTCGCGAAAGGTCGCGACGTCGGGAAGCGCGTCGATCCGGCGGCGCGACACGGCGACGGCGCGGGCCTTGCCGCTCTGCAGCACCGACAGCGAGGCGGCGTAGCTGCCGATGCCGGCATCGATGGATCCGCCGGCGAGATCGCTCCACATCGGCGCCTCGCCGCGGTAATGCACAGCCTCCATCTTCAGGCCGTATTGCTTGTTGAGCTCGAGGATGACCATGTGCGCGAAGGAACCGGCGGCATAGGTGCCGACATTCACCTTCTCGGTCTTGCGCGCATAGTCGATGAAGTCCTGCAGCGTTTTGGCGCCGATCTTTTCGCTCACCATGAGCGGCAGGCTGCCGCCCGGCATCACGGTGATCCACGCGAAATCCTGCGGGACATTGTACTTGATGTCCTTGATGAGCACAGGATTGAGCATGTAGGCGGTGGTGTTACAAATCATCAAGGTGTGGCCGTCGGGATCGGAGCGCTTCAGCTCCATGGCCGCAACGGCGCCGCCGGCACCCGCCTTGTTCTCAACCACCACGATCTGACCCAGCTCGCGCGACAGATAGTCGCCATAGACGCGCGCGAATTGATCGGTCTGGCCGCCCGCCGCGGAACCGGCCAGCATCCGGATCGGCTTGGTGGGCCATGTGCTGGCCCTGACCAGCGAAGGCGCGCCGAGCAACGCGGCTGCACTGGCACTTGCGGTGACGAACTGACGTCGGTTGAGAAGCAGCGATCTGTTGCGCATGTCGTCCTCCCGATGTTGGCCTTGTCGCTTCGGACAAGTGCCTCTTTCTTCATTCTCCCCTTGTGGGAGATGGTGGCGCGGCCGACGGCCGGGCCGGATGAGGGGCAGCCACAGGATCCTAGCTCGTGGCTACCCCTCACCCGTCTCGAACCGCTGCGCGGTTCGATCCACCCTCTCCCACCTAGCGAAGCTTCGCTTCGCGCGGGGGAGAGGGAAGAAGTGCGCAGCTTTGCGTTAGCTTACGCCTTGCCGCCGGAGTTCTTGCGGGTGTCGCTGATCCAGCTCTTCGCGCCGGTGGCGAGAATGCCGCTGTCGTTGAGCAGCGTCACCAGCTTGAAGCCCATACCGATGTTCTTCGCAGCACCCACCGGACCCGAGCAGTGGATGCCGGGAAAGATGCCGCGCTTGTCGCATTCCTTGATCAGCTTGTCGTAGATCTTCAGCATTTCCGGCTCTTCGCGGTCGAGCTTCGGCACCAGGCCGTAGGAGAAGCCAAGATCCGAAGGTCCGACATAGACGCCGTCGATGCCTTCGACGTCGAGGATGGCTTCCATGTTATCGACCGCGGTGCGGGTTTCCAGCATCGGCAGGCAGATGATCTCGTCGTTGGCCGTCTTCTGGTAGTCGCCGGCGCCGCCATACATGCCGGAGCGGATCGGGCCGTTGCTGCGGGTGCCCCGCGGCGGGTACTTGCAGTACTGCACGAAGTTCTCGGCTTCTTCCTTGGTGTTGACCATCGGGCAGATCACGCCGTAGGCCCCGCCGTCCAGCACCTTGCCGATGATACCGGGCTCGTTCCACGGCACGCGGACCATCGGCGTGACGGGATGCGCACCCATCGCCTGGAAACATGTCACCATCGACATGTAGTCCTGCACGCCGTGCTGAATATCGACGGTGACGCTGTCGAAGCCGCACTGTGCCATCACCTCGGCGGAGAAGCCCGACGGGATCGCCAGCCATCCGTTGACGGCGACCTTGCCCGACTTCCAGATTTCTTTGACTTTATTGGCCATGTTGTAGTCCTTCGTTGCGATTTCAATTCGTCATTGCGAGGAGCCCTTGCGACGAAGCAATCCAGTTCTTCCTTGTGGCTTTCTGGATTGCCGCGTCGCTTCGCTCCTCGCAATGACCGGTGATGGGGCTGTTTTCTAAACTCCGACGCTTTGAATTTTGCTCTCGCTGACGCCGACCTCGCGCGCGGTCTGCACGATGGCGCTCCAGGTCTCGTCCGGCAAGGGCACACCATTGGCCGTGCGCTCGGCGCGGGTAGCGGCTTCGGGATCACCGGGGACGAGAACGGCATCGACGCCGGCGGCGGGCTTGGTGCTCCGGAAGAAGTCGATGTAGCGCGTCACTTCGCCGTCGAAGAAATTCGAGGGATCGATGACCTTCGGATCGATGTAGATCGAGAACATGCCATTGGCGAACGGCCGGTCGTATTTGGTGGCGCCGTTGCCGGTGAGCGCGCCGCCCAACAGTTCGCAGATCAGCGCCAGGCCGGAGCCCTTGTGATCGCCGAACGCGCGGATCGCGCCGGTGCCCTGCGCGTGATTGCGCGGACCATCCATCTCATAGGGGCCATACAAGACGGTCGGGTCCTCGCTGAGCGTACCGTCGGGCGCGATCAGTGCGCCCTTCGGCAGTTTCTTGCCGCCGCGGCTGGCAACCAGCACCTTGCCCTCGGCAACCACCGAGGTGGCAAAATCCAGCACCACCGGCGCCTGGCCGGGACGCGGAATGCCGACGCAATACGGCGCGGTCGATAGCCGCCGTTCGACGCCGCCATACGGCGCCACCAGCACCGAACCCGCCGCGGTGACGAAATGAATGGAGACCAGCCCCTCCGCCGCCGCCATCTCGGCCCAGTCGCCGATGCGGCCGATATGCCCGGAGTTGCGCGTGGCGATGGCGGCGAGGCCTGCGGCCTTGCACTTCTCGATGCCGAGCTTCACCGCCTGCGGGCCGACGGTCTGGCCGTAACCGAACTTGCCATCGACCACCGCCAGCGACGGCGTATCGACGGGGATTTCGATGGTCTGGTTCGGCACGATCATGCCGGCGTTGCGCCAGCGGATATAGACGGGGACGCGGATCACGCCGTGGCTGTCATGGCCGGTGAGGTTCGCCGTGGTGAGGTAGCTGGCGATACGTTTCGCCTCTTCCGGCGAGGAGTCGGCGTGGGCAAAGATGTCAGCGACGAAGTCGATCAGTTTATTGACTTGAAGTGTAACCATGGTTGGACATTCGCCCTTATAGGTTGGCTGCGAGTGGCTTGGCGTGGCCGCCGAGATAGGCGGCGGCGATGGCCTCGTTGCCCCACAATTCATCCGGTTTGCCGCCGAGCACGATGCGTCCGGTTTCCAGGACGTAGCCCTGATCGGCGACGGATAGTCCCATGCGCGCGTTTTGCTCCACAAGCAAGACCGTGGTGTGCTGCCGGATCTCGGAAATGATCCGGAACACCGCCTGCACGATCACCGGCGCGAGGCCGAGCGACGGCTCGTCGAGCAGCAGCAGACGCGGCTTGGCCATCAGCCCGCGCGCGACCGCGACCATCTGCAACTGGCCGCCAGACAACGTCCAGCCGAGCGAGTTGGTGAATTTCCGGATGTCCGGAAACAGGTCGAACATGGCGTCGGCTTCGCGCGACAGTTCGGACTTCGCAGCGCGGCGGTTGGAGCCGCCGAGCATGATGTTTTCCTTCACGGTCAGGCCGGGAAACACCCGCCTGCCCTCGGGCACGTGCGAAATGCCCATCCGCACGATCGCCTCGGGGCCGAGGCCGGCGATGGATTTGCCGTCAAACAGAATATCGCCCGACGCCGGCTTGGCGAGGCCGGAGATGGCGCGCAGCGTGGTCGACTTGCCGGCGCCGTTGGCGCCGAGCAGGGTTACCACCTGGCCTTCCGCGACGCTGAACGAAACGCCGCGCAGGGCGACGATCTCGCCGTAGCGGACATGGAGGTCGTTGATTTCCAGAAGCGCCATCAGTCTGTCCCGAGATAGGCGGAGACCACGTCGGGATGCCGCAGCACCGCCATGGATTCGCCGTCCGCGATGCGGCGTCCGAAGTTGAGCACGGTAATGTGCTGGGCGGCTTCCGAGACCAGCGTCATGTCGTGATCGATGATCAGGATGGTCAGCCCCTGCGCCGCGATGCGCTTCAGCAACTCGTGCAGTTCGAGCTTCTCGCTGGAGTTCAGGCCGGCGGCGGGCTCGTCGAGCAACAGCAGCGTCGGATTGGCAGCCAGAGCACGCGCAATTTCGATCAGCCGCTGGTGGCCATAGGAGAAGCTCGAGATCAGCTCGTTGGCGCGCGGGCCAAGGCCGACGAAGCTCAGTGCCGACATCGCGCGCAACGTCAGTTCGGCTTCGCTGCCCTTGCCGATCAGCGTATTGCCCGGCCGCTCGGCGCCGATGACGACGTTTTCCAGCGCCGACATCGAGCGGAACAGCCGGATGTTCTGGAACGTGCGTCCCAGCCCCGCCGCGGCGCGCAGGTGCGGCGGCATGGTGGTGACGTCGGTGCCGTCGAGCAGCACCTTGCCGGCCGTGGCCTGATACAGGCCGGACAGCACGTTCAGTGTGGTGGTCTTGCCGGAGCCGTTCGGCCCGATCAGCGCATGAACGCCGCCGCGACGCACGGCGATATCGACATCATCGACCGCCTTGAGGCCGCCGAAGTGTTTGGCGAGGCCGGTGACTTCCAGCACCATCTCGCCGCCGGTCTTCGCCGGCGCCAGTATCAGTGGCAGGCCCGCATCGGGCACCCTCGCCTTGCGGCGGAAGCGATCGAGACCGGCGGTGACGAAGCCCCAGATGCCGTCGGGCATGTAACGGATGATCAGGATCACCGACAGGCCGTAGATGGCGAGATAGAGGCCGGGCACGCTCTTCAGGAAGCGCAGCCATTCCGGGATCAGGATCAAGAGCCCGGTGCCGATCGCCGAACCGATCGGCGACGCCACGCCGCCGAGCAGCGACATGGTCAGGAACACGATCGACTCCGCGAAGGAGAACTGGTCCGGACTGACATAGGCGAAGCCGCCGGCGAACAGCCCGCCGCCGAGACCGCCGAGCACGGCACAGATCGCGAAGGCGTAGATCTTGGTGCGGAACACATCGATGCCGGCGACGCCGGCGGCGAGTTCGTTGTCGCGCACCGCGCGCATGGCGCGGCCGAGCCGGGTCTGCGGCAAGTGCCAGACGAAGTAGCCGACCAGCGCCAGCATCGCGACGCTGAAGGCGAGATAGGATTGCGACGACTGGAACAATGCGGGCCGTCCGATCTTGCCGACGCCGTCGGGACCGTGGGTCAGCCAGATCGCATTGATCATCACCAGCGTGACGATCTGCTGGAACGAGATCGTCACCATCGCGAGATAGTGCCCGCCGAGCCGCAAGGTGGACATGCCGAGCAACGCGCCCGCGAGCAGCGCCATGACGCAGCCCGCCGCGAGACACAGCCAGTAGCTGATTTGATAGTCGGCGGTGCCGATCGCCACCGCATAGGCGCCGAAGCCGAAGAACGCTGCCTGCGCGAGGTTGATCTGGCCGCACAGGCCGAGCACTACCGACAGGCCGAACACCGCGATGGCGAAGGTGGTCGCCTGCATCAGGATATTGAGGATGTAGCCGTCGAAGCTCGCGGAGGCCGCCAGCGCCACGACGATCGCCGCACCAATGAAATACGGCGCATGACGGATCAGCAGCGGCGTGGACCGAGGCACGACGGCGATCGGCTGGATGTTCTCGCTGGGGGCGCTCATGCTTTTTCCGCCACGCGTTCGCCAAAGATGCCTTGCGGACGGAACACCAGGAACAGCACCAGCACGAGGAACGCGAAGGCGTCCTTGTAGGGCACCGAGACGTAAGCCGCGCCGAAGGTTTCGATGATACCGAGCGACAGCCCGCCGATGATGGCGCCGGTGACGTCACCGAAGCCGCCGATGATGGTGGCCGCAAACGCTTTCAGCGCGATGGTCGAGCCCATCTGGATCGAGACGAACAGGATCGGCGCCACCAGGATGCCGGCGAGGCCGCCGAGCACCGCCGAGTAGATGAAGGTCACCATGATCATGGTGGAGACGGAGATACCGAGCAACGACGCCATCTCCTTGTCCTGCGAGGTCGCCTGCAGCTTCTTGCCGACCAGCGTGTGCTCGAAGAACCAGTACTGGAACGCCACCAGGGTGGCCGTCGCGGCGATGATCAGCAGGTACTGGCTGTCGAGATAAACCGGCCCGAGCTGGATGCCGGGGGTTTCGAACCAGCCCTCCAGCACCTGCGGCTGCGGGCCGTAGATCGCCAGCACCGAATTCGCCATCAGGATCGAGGCGCCGATGGTGGCGATGATCACCGGCAGGAAGGTGCGGTGGCGCAGCGGATAATAGACGCCGAGATTGAACACCGCGCCAAGCAGCGCCATGCCGGCCAGCGACAGCAGGAACGACAGCCAGTACGGCAGCGCCAGATCGACGGCGAACACCACCATCAGATAGGCCGCCACCATGGAGAATTCGCCCTGCGCAAAGTTGACGACATTGGTGGCGCGGAAAATCAGCACGAAGCCGAGCGCGACCAGCGCATAGACGGCGCCGATGCCGATCCCGGTAAACAGAAGCTGTAGTGCAAGATCCATCAGAGGTGCTCGGTGGGAGGTGATGTTACGTTGTCGTTCCGGGGCGCGAGCGCGTCAGCGGCGAGCGAACCCGGAACCTCGAAGTGATGAGCAAGACACACGCTGAACATGTCGGGATCCCGGGTGCACGCGCGAAGATGCGCGTGCCCCGGGATGACGACACAGGCCGTCTATCGACGACCTGTGTCGTCAGTCGTTGAAGTCGATGTGCTTGTCGAAGACGATGTTGCCCTTTTCGTTCTTCACGATGTTGTAGCCGTGCAGACCGTCGCCCTTGTCGTCGAAGTTGTACTCGCCTTCGGCACCGGGATACTTCTTGATGGCGATGATCGCCTCGCGGATCTTCTGCGGGTCAGTCGAGCCGGCGTTCTTGATCGCCTGCGCCAGCACCATCACCGCGTCGTAGGGCCACGAGCTCTGGTTGTCGGGCGCCACCTTGTAGGCGTCGCGATAGGCCTTGCCGAAGGCCTTCGAGGCCTCAGAGGATTCCTCGGCATAGTCGGCGACACCATAGGTGCCGTACAGCGCCGGACCGGCCAGCTTCAGGGCGGTGACGTTGACGATCGACGGCGAGCCGACCCACGGAATGGTGACGCCGAGCTGGCGCAACTGCCGGGCGAAAATACCGAGGTCGTTCTCGAAGGTGAAGTACGAGCCGAGAATGTCGGCGCCGGACTGCTTGATCGCGAGCACCACCGGAGTGAAGTCCTGACTCTGGTTGGCGTAGCCCTGGTCGATCGCGATCGTGGTGTCGAGCTTGCCCAGCGCCTCGGTCAGCGCCTTGCCGCCGGCGGTTCCGAACGCATCGGTAGAATGCAGCACGGCCCACTTCTTCTTGCCGAGCGTCTTGACGCCGTAATCGGCGATCACTCGGCCGGAAAAGCTGTCATTCGGGCGGAAGCGGAACAGCCAGGGATTACCGAGCTTGGTGAGATTCGGATCGGTGCCACCGAACATCACCGGCTTGCCGAGCTTCATGACGTCAGGCGCCATGGCGTGGACCTGCGTCGAGCGGATCGAGCCGAGGAAGCCGACGATATCCGGCTGCGCAGCGAGCTTGGAGAAGGCGAGCACAATGCCGGGATTCGTGGTCTGGTCGTCCTCGACGATCAGTTCGATCTGCTTGCCGAGCACGCCGCCGGCCTTGTTGATCGCATCGACCGCCAGCTTGGCGCCGCCGGTGGCATATTTGCCGGCTTCGGCGGCGGGGCCGGTAATCGGCGCGCACATGCCAATCTTGATGGTCGCGCCCTGGGCACGTGCGCTGCCAATCAGATAAGGGGCCGTTACGCCGGCCGCCAAACCAGCCGCGAATTCACGTCTCGTGAGCTTCATCTATTCCTCCCTAGAGGCCGGACTTGAGTGCCAGCCGTTTTTTGATGTCGCGAGTTGAGCGAAAAATGCTGCGCGTGTCTACTCTCCCTTCGGCAAGCCCATGTATGCACAAACAATATGCATGCCCGCGAAACTGTCTCTGGTCGTCGAAATCATTCACCCGCCTCGCCTGCGATCGGCATCGTCAGCAGACTGTCCTCCAGCAGGTGCAGCATGTCCTGCAGGTCCGCGAGCTTTCGGGCTCCGAACCGTTCGGCGATTTCGGCATAGATCGCCTCCGAGGACGGCGCCACGGCTTCGATCAGTTTCACGCCCTTGTCCGTGATCGCCACAATGCTGCGGCGCAAATCGGATTTCACCAGTCGTCGCCGGATCAGCCGGCGCGTTTCCAGATCGCGCAGAATCCGCGACAGACTGGGCCCCAGCAGATAAGCGACGCCGGCCAGCTCGGTAACCTCGATATCGCCGTGCGACGACAGCGCGCGCAGGATTCGCCACTGCTGCTCGGTCAGCCCGTGGGCGCGCAGCGACGGGCGAAAATGCCGCATCACTGATTCGCGGGCGCGCAGCAGCGACATCGGTAGCGAGCGCGAAAAGTCGCGCATTGGAATCGAAGTCGCGGGCTTTTCTGGTTTGGGCGTAGGCATGTTTTGAACTTCGTTGGTGCGCCGCACCATATTCCGCGGCAGATTTTGCTTTGAGGAAATCCATTTAACATGTTAATCGGATTGCCGCGCGGGAAATTTGCGCGCGGGACGCCACCGACATGACGCTCACGACTTCGGAAATTCGCGCCGCCGCCGACCGCCTGCATCAGGCGGAAAAGAGCCGCGTGCAAATCCGCCAGTTGTCGCAGGACCATCCCGGCATCACGCTAGCGGACTCCTACGCCATCCAGAAAGCGTGGATCGAGATCAAGGTCGCCGAAGGCCGCATCGTGCGCGGCCACAAGATCGGACTGACCTCGAAGGCGATGCAGAGCGCGCTCAACATCGACGAGCCTGATTCCGGCGTGCTTCTCGACGACATGTTCTTCGCCGACGGCGGGCTGGTGCCGTCGGATCGATTCATCGGCACAAGGGTTGAGGCCGAACTCGCCTTTATCATGAAGCACCGCCTCAGCGGGCCCCACTGCACCATGTTCGACGTGCTCAACGCCACCGACTTCGTGGTGCCGGCGCTGGAGATTCTCGACACCCGGATCGAGCGCGTCGATCCGCAGAGCAAGGCCACGCGCAAGATTTTCGACACCGTGGCCGACAACGCCGCCAATGCCGGCATCGTGCTCGGCGGACGGCCGATGCGGCCCATGGAGACCGACCTGCGCTGGGTCGGCGCGATGGTTCATCGCAACGGCCAGCTGGAGGAGACCGGTCTCGCCGCCGGCGTACTCAACCATCCCGCCACCAGCGTGGCCTGGCTCGCCAACAAAATCGCGCCCCTCGGCCTTGCGCTGGAGCCCGGTCAGGTGGTGCTGGCCGGCTCATTCATCCGCCCGATCGAAACCAAAAAGGGCGACACCATCCAGGCCGACTACGGGCCCTGGGGCACGGTGAGCTGCTACTTCGCCTGACCAACAACGAACAAGCGAGCCGCAAGATGCCGCATTTCACCATCGAATATTCCGCCAACATCGAGCCGCGGGTCGACATCGCCGCGGTCTGCGAACTGGTGCGCAAGGCGGCGGTGGAGACCGGGATCTTTCCGCTCGGCGGGATTCGAGTCCGCGCCATCCGCTGCGAGCATTTTGCCATCGCCGATGGCCGGCCCGATCTCGGCTTTCTCGACGTGCTGCTGCGGATCGGCGAAGGCCGCGACCTCGCCGCGCGGCAGAAGGCCGGCGAACACGTCTTCAAGGCGCTGTCCGGCTTTCTCGATCCGGTGTTCGCGAGTCATCCGCTCGCTCTGTCGTTCGATATCCAGATCAACGACAAGGACACTAGCTGGAAGCGCAACACCATCCACGAACTGCTGAAGGCCGAGGCTGCGAATGGCTAAATCTCCCGTCGATCCCGCCGCGGTGTTCCAGGCCAACCGCGACCGCGCCGCGCCGCTGCTGAAGAAGCTGACCGCCGACGGCATCGGCCACATCATCGATGGCCAGATCGTGCCGTCGGTGTCCGGCGAGGTGTTCGAGACGACGTCGCCGATCGACGGCGCCGTGCTGGCGCAGGTGGCGCGCGGCGCGGCCGAGGATATCGACCTCGCGGCGAAAGCGGCCCAGCGCGCGTTTCGCGAATGGCGCGACATGCCGGCGACCATGCGCAAGAAGCTGCTGCACCGGGTGGCCGACGCCATCGAGGACCGCGCCGAGGATATCGCGGTGCTGGAATGCATCGATACCGGCCAGGCGCATCGCTTCATGGCGAAGGCGGCGATCCGCGGCGCCGAGAATTTCCGCTTCTTCGCCGACAAATGCACCGATGCCCGCGACGGGCTGAACATGCCCGCCGACGAGCACTGGAACGTCTCGACCCGGGTGCCGATCGGCCCGGGCGGCGTGGTCACGCCGTGGAATACGCCGTTCATGCTCTCGACCTGGAAAATCGCGCCGGCGCTGGCCGCCGGCTGCACCGTCGTGCACAAGCCGGCGGAATGGTCGCCGGTCACCGCCGACCTTCTCTCGCAGATCGTCAAGCAGGCCGGCGTGCCGGACGGCGTGCTCAACACCGTGCATGGTTTTGGCGAGGAGGCCGGCCGCGCGCTGACCGAACATCCCGCCATCAAGGCGATCGCCTTTGTCGGTGAGACGTCCACCGGCGCGGCGATCATGGCGCAGGGCGCGCCGACCCTGAAGCGCGTGCATTTCGAACTCGGCGGCAAGAACCCGGTCATCGTGTTCGGTGACGCCGACCTCGACCGCGCGCTCGATGCCGTCGTGTTCATGATCTACTCGCTGAACGGCGAGCGCTGTACGTCGTCCAGCCGGCTGCTGATCCAGGACAGCATCGCCGAGACGTTCATTGCAAAACTGACCGCGCGGGTGAAGGCGCTGAGGGTCGGGCATCCACTCGACCCTTCGACCGAGATCGGCCCGCTGATCCACGAGCGGCATCACGCCAAGGTGTGCTCCTATTTCGACATTGCGCGCCAGGACGGCGCCACCATCGCGGCGGGCGGCGCGCCACACGACGGCCCCGGCGGCGGGCACTATGTGCTGCCGACGCTGGTCACGGGCGCCCACAAGCACATGCGCGTCGCGCAGGAGGAAGTGTTCGGCCCGTTCCTCACCGTGATCCAGTTCCGCGGCGAGGAAGAAGCGATCGAGATCGCCAATGCCGTGCAATACGGCCTCACCGGCTATGTCTGGACCGCCGACATGGGCCGCGCGCTGCGCGTCGCCGACGCGCTGGAAGCCGGCATGATCTGGCTGAATTCGGAAAACGGTCGCCATCTGCCGACGCCGTTCGGCGGCATGAAATCGTCGGGCATCGGCCGCGACGGCGGCGACTACTCGTTCGATTTTTATATGGAGACCAAGCACGTCTCGCTGGCGAAGGGGACGCACAAGATACAGCGCCTCGGCATCGAGCCGGGGATTTAGGACTCGTCATTCCGGGGCGCGAGGGCACAGCCCGAGCGAACCCGGAATCTTGATATGGGACGATGAACATTTCGAGGTTCCGGGTTCTCGGCCGGCTAACGCCGCCCGCGCCCCGGAACGACAGAAGAAACATAAACAGGAAACACCATGCCGGTCCCGCAACATGTCTTCGATCCGCCGTTCAACATCCTGCGCGCCAGCCATGCGGTGCTCGACGTCGTCGATCTCGCGGCCAGCCGCGCGTTCTATGAGAACATCATCGGCCTGCATGTGGAGGACGATGACGGTGAGGCGGTCTATCTGCGCGGCAGCGAGGAGCACCAGCATCACTCGCTGGTGCTGCGCCGCGCCGACAGCGCCGCCTGCGCCCGGCTCGGCTTTCGCGTCGGCAATGAGGGCGATCTCGACAAGGCCGCCTCGTTCTTCGCCGCCAACGGCATCGTCTACGCTTTCGTCGAACGCCCGTTCCAGGGTCGCACATTGCACTTCACCGACCCGTTCGGATTCCAGATCGAGCTTTACGCGCAGATGGAGAAGCGGCCGCACCTGCTGCGGCGCTACGATCTGTACAAGGGCTGCCATCCGCAGCGACTCGATCATTTCAACGTGTTCGCGGCCGAACTGCAGGACACCATGGATTTCTATGCCCGGCTCGGTTTTCGCCTCACCGAATATGCCGAGGAAGACGGCGCGAACGGCCGCGTCGCCGCCGCCTGGATGCACCGCAAGGGCAACGTGCACGATTTCGCCATCACCAATGGCCGGGGGCCGCGGCTGCATCACTTCGCCTATTGGGTGCCGACCTCGATGAACATCCTGCACCTGTGCGACGTGATGGCCGCCGGCGGCTATCTCGCCAACATGGAGCGCGGCCCCGGTCGCCACGGCATCTCCAACGCGTTCTTTCTCTACGTCCGCGATCCCGACGGTCACCGCCTCGAACTCTACGCATCGGACTATCAGACCATGGACCCGGACCATGAACCGTTGCGCTGGTCACTGAAGGATCCGCGCCGCCAGACGCTATGGGGCGCGCCCGCGCCGCGTTCCTGGTTCGAGCAGGGCTCCAGGTTTGTCGGACAGGACGTGCGCGAGCCGCTGTTCGTTGCCGACGTCACCATTGCGGATTGAGAATGTGATGCGCACGGACAACATGGCATCCCTCCCCCTTGCGGGGAGGGTCGGCCGAACGAAGCGATGCGCCGCATCGCTGAAGTGGAGGCCGGGGTGGGGGTGCCGCGGGCTCGGAGTACGTGGCACCCCCACCCGACCCGCCTTCGGCCGGCCACCCACCCCGCAAGGGGGAGGGAAAGAAATAGCCGCCTCTCGCGTACACTGGATTAGATCATGACCCCTCCCCGCCTCGCCACCTTCACCGTCAACGACGCGCCAAAATACGGCGCCGTCACCGACAGCGGCGTTGTCGATCTCTCCGCGCGCTATGCGCAGGACTATCCGACGCTGCGCGAGGCGATCGAACACGGCGCGCTGCACCGGCTGGCGGACGCGGCGGAAAATCTGCCGCCCGACTTCGCGCTCGATGCTGTCAGCTTGCAGCCGCCGATCCCCTCCCCGGAGAAAATTATCTGCGTCGGCGTCAACTACCCCGACCGCAATGCCGAATACAAGGACGGGCAGGACGCGCCGAAGTTTCCCAGCCTGTTCATGCGCACGCCGCGCTCTTTTGTCGGCCACGGCACGCCGCTGGTGCGCCCGCGCGCATCGACGCAGCTCGACTATGAAGGCGAAGTGGTGCTCGTCATCGGCAAGCCCGGTCGCCACATCGCCGAGCGCGACGCGCTGGATCACATCGCGGCGATCACGCTGTGCAACGAGGGCACCATCCGCGACTGGGTGCGCCACGCCAAATTCAACGTCACCCAGGGCAAGAACTTCGATTCCACCGGCAGCCTCGGGCCATGGATCGTGCCCTACAGCGATGAATCGCAGATCGCCGATATCCGCCTCACCACCCATGTCAACGGCGAGTTGCGGCAGGACGACCGCACCTCGCGGATGATGTTCGGCTTCCGCTATCTGCTCAGCTACATCTCGACGTTTACGACGCTGGTGCCCGGCGACGTCATCGTGACCGGTACGCCGACCGGCGCTGGCGCGCGGTTCGATCCGCCGCGTTATCTCGTCCCCGGCGACGTCATCGAGATCGCCGCCGAAGGCATCGGCACGCTGCGCAACGGCGTGATCGACGAATGAACTCTTCCAGTGGGAAACACAAAATGACCGCACGAACCGGCGGCGAAGCCATTGTCGATGGGTTGCTCGCCCATAATATCGATACCGTGTTCGGTCTGCCCGGCGCGCAGATCTACGGGCTGTTCGACGCCTTCCATCAGGCGCAGCTCAAGGTGATCGGCGCCCGTCATGAGCAGGCCTGTGGCTACATGGCCTATGGCTATGCCCGCGCCTCCGGCAAGCCCGGCGTGTTCAGCGTGGTGCCCGGCCCCGGCGTGCTCAATGCGGGTGCTGCGATGCTCACCGCGTTCGGCTCCAACGAGCCGTTGCTGTGCCTGACCGGTCAGGTGCCCACCGCCTTTCTCGGCAAGGGCCGCGGCCATCTGCACGAGATGCCGGACCAGTTGGCAACGCTGCGCAGCTTCGTGAACTGGGCCGACCGCATCGAACATCCCGGCGACGCGCCGACCAAGGTGTCGCGCGCGTTCCAGGAGATGATGTCGGGGCGACGCGGCCCGGTGGCGCTGGAAATGCCGTGGGACGTGTTCACCCAACGCGCGGAAGTCGCCGCCTCCACACCATTCGCGCGCCTGCCCTCGCCGCAACCGGACAGCGATCGCATCCAGGCTGCGGCGGCGCTGATATGCTCCAGCAAGAACCCGATGATCTTCGTCGGTTCCGGCGCGTTCGACGCGGCAAGCGAGATCCTCGAACTGGCCGAACTGATCGACGCGCCCGTGGTGGCGTTTCGCTCCGGCCGCGGCATCGTCAGCAACGCCCATGAGCTGGGTCTCACCATGGCGGCGGCGTATAATTTATGGCCGGAGACCGACCTGATCGTCGGGATCGGCACGCGGCTGGAATTGCCGGCATGGCGCTGGCCGTACCGGCCCGAAGGGCAGAAGTCGGTGCGGATCGACATCGATCCGGTGGAGATGCGCCGCTTCGCGGCCGACGTTGCGGTCGTCGCCGACGCGCAGGCCGGCACGCGCGATCTGCTCGCCGCGGTGCGCAAGGTCGGCTTCACGAAATCGGCGGGACGCCGGCAGGCGATCCGCGATGCTTCGGCAAAAGCATTGCACGACATCCAGTCGGTGCAGCCGCAGATGGCCTATCTCGACATCTTGCGCGCCGCGCTGCCCGCCAACGCCATCGTCACCGACGAGTTATCGCAGGTCGGCTTCACCTCATGGTACGGCTTTCCGATTTACGAACCGCGCACCTTCATCACGTCGGGCTATCAGGGCACGCTGGGCTCCGGCTTCCCGACCGCGCTGGGCGCCAAGGTCGCCTATCCCGATCGCCCGGTGGTAGCGATCACCGGCGATGGCGGCTTCATGTTCGCGGTGCAGGAACTGGCGACGGCAGTGCAGTTCAAGATCGGCGTGGTCGTACTGGTGTTCGACAACAACGCCTATGGAAATGTGCGGCGCGACCAGTTGCAGGTGTTCGACGGCCGGGTGACGGCCGCCGATCTGGTCAATCCGGATTTTGTCCGGCTCGCGGAATCGTTTGGCGTAGGCGCGGCGCGCGTCACGTCACCGGCCGCATTCAAGCCGGCGCTGGAAAAAGCGCTGGCCGATGGGGGGCCGTATCTGATCGCCATCGACGTAGTCAGGGATTCCGAAACCAGCCCGTGGGCGTTCATTCACCCGGCGAAGCCGTAGACCCATCCACGTCATTGCGAGCGCAGCGAAGCAATCCAGAAGCAACAAGCGAAGTCTGGATTGCTTCGTCGCTTCGCTCCTCGCAATGACGACCGAGCCTTACTGCTTCACCGGCGGATCGAGCTGCGTGCAGCCGCCATCGGCGATCGGCCGCATGATGTCCTCGGCCTTGATCTTGCTCTTGATCTTGAGCAGGTCCCATTCGCCCTTGACCTCGGATGGCTTCTTCACTTCGGCAAGCAGCATGTCGTTCATCAGGCGGCCATCTTCGCGGACGCGGGCGCCGGGCGCGAAGAAATCATCCACCGGCATCGCCTTCATCTTGCGCATCACGGTGAGGCCGTCATTGTCATTGGCGGCCTCGGCCGCGCGCAGATAATGCCTGACAGCACTGTAGACGCCGGCCTGTGCATGGGTCGGCATCTTGCCGCCGTGCTTCGCCGCGAAGCGCTTGCCGAAGGTGCGGCTGGGCTCATCATTGTCCCAGTAATAGCCGGTGAGGTATTGCACACCCTGGGTCGCCTCGGCGCCGAGGGCATGGACCGACGTCAGATAGAAGATCAGCACCGCCAGCTTCTGCTTGCCCTCGCCGATCTGGAATTCGCGCGCCTGCTTGATGTTAGTGACGGTGTCGCCGGACGCGTTGGCCAGCGCGATCACCTTGGCGCCGGACGATTGCGCCTGCAGCAGGAACGAGGAAAAATCCATCGTGCCGACGGGATGACGCACCGCGCCGAGCACTTTGCCGCCGGCCGCGGTGACGACCTTGGAGACTTCAGCCTGCATCGCGATGCCGAACGCATAGTCGGCGGTGATGAAGAACCAGCTGTCGCCACCCTGCTGCACCACGGCCTTGGCGATGCCCTGCGCCAGCGAATAGGTGTCGTACAGCCACATTGCGCCGGTCGGCGAACAGGCCTTGCCGAAGATGTCGGCGGTGGCGGAGCCGACATGGACCAGCACCTTGCCGCGCTCGCGCGCCATGTTTTGCACCGCCAGCGAAATCGCCGAATTGCCGATATCGAAGATCGCATCGACGCCCTGCTGGTCATACAGGTCGCGCGCCAGCGAGACGCCGACATCGGTCTTGTTCTGATGATCGGGGCCGAGCAGCACGACCGGCTGCCCCCTGACCTTGCCGCCGGCGTCATCGACCGCGAGTTGCGCGGCAACCACACTGCCGACCCCGCCAGCGTCGGAAAACACCGAACTCTTGTCATTGAGGACGGCAATCTTGAGGGGTTTGGTGATCGGTTCGGCGAGCGCGGACGTTGCCAGCGACGCCATCAAAACAGCCGTCAGGCCCATGCGAAAGGTCATCGTTTCCTCGTTTTGATTTTGCTTGGCGCCAAACTTATTGGCCGGGAACTCGGTTGACCAGCAATTTTTAATTGAACGATTAAATAAATACTTCGAGGGAAGCCGATGTGACCCGCCTCACAAAGGCGCGCTCAGACCGTTTGCACGGCCTGGCTGCCCCGCTGCATCCGCGACGCCGCCAGCACCAGCAGTCCCGCGCCGGCCACCGACCAGCACGCCACCGGCGCCCAGTGCAGCAGCGGCGCGTAGTCCGGCAGCTTCTGCAGGCCGCCGGCCACTGCGGCCATCCGCGCAAAAGTCGCCAGCGCCAGCGCGGAGAATACCAGGCCGACGACCTTGCCCTCGGCGCCGGTCTCGCCGATCGCCAGCGCTGCCGATACCGCGCTCATCAGCATGCAGCCCCATGCGGCGCCGGCTAGAAATTGCGTCGCGATCAGCACGTTGAGGCTGCCGGCCAGTTCGGCTGATATCACCGCGATGGCGCCGAGCAGCCCGGCCGCGCCCATCACGATCAGGCCACCGCGGCGCTTGGTGACCGCGCTGGCCGGAAACATCGCGATGTTGAAGCCGATCCAGAACACCGGCATCAGCCATTCCAGATCGGCGGGCCTGGCGAAGCGCAGGAAGAACGGCGCGCTGTTGATGCTGAAATGCAGTTGATAGCCGAGCGCCAGGATCACCATCGCGGCGATGAACAGCACCGGCACGCGGCTGAGCGGTTTGGTATCGACCGGCTTCCTGGCGCTGTCGCGCGCGGCGACGGGCACCAGCCCGCGCTCGACGCGAGACAGCGCCAGCGCCACGATCAGCAGCACGCCGCTGGAGATGACGAAGGGCAGCCGCGGATCGCTGTTGCGTAACGTAGCGCCGAGATAGGGCGACAGCGCGCCGGCCAGACCGTAACCCAGCATGACAAGCGCCGCGAGAAAGGGGCGCGACGGCCGCGACGCGTATTTGCCGAGCAGGGTCAGCGGCGGCGCGCGCAGCGCCGACGAGGTCGCGGCCCAGATCACGATCAGCACGATCAGTGCAGTTTGCGCGCTCGGTCCCTGACCGGCGACGAACGGCAGCGCCACGAAGGCGGCGCAAGAGACCGCGGTGAGCACGCCGACGATCAGCCCGAGCCGGCCGACCACGCGCGCGATGCGGTCGGCAACGATGCCCATCGCGGTGTCGGTGACGGTGAAGATCAACTGATCCAGCATCAGGATGAAGATCACCACCGTCGGCGCCAACCCGACATCGGCGGCGAGTTTCGGCAGGTAGATGACGTAGACCGTCCAGCCGAGCGTGAACACCAGTTGCAGCACGGCGAGATAGACGCCGGCGCGGGTGCTGGTGGTGGTGTCGGATAGTTCGGGGTTGGTCATGATGCCCTCAGCGCGCAACATAGAACAGCGCAAGCATTATTGGAAAGCGGCGCGGTGCTCTTCTTCCTTCTCCCCTTGTGGGAGAAGGTGGCACGGTCGAAGGCCGTGACGGATGAGGGGTATTTGCACGCTCGGAGCCTGCCGCTACCCCTCACCCGTCCGCGCTTCGCGCGTCCACCCTCTCCCACAAGGGGAGAGGGAAGGAAGAAGACGCAGCACTCGCTACATCACCTTGCGAAACGTCAGATTAATGCGCTGCCGGCCCATGATCGGATGCTCGCCTTCCGCCAGCGGCGCGACGCCGTGAAACGCCAGCCGCGCCGGGCCGCCCCATACGGCGATGTCGCCATGCTCGAGGCGAAATTTTTGCGGCTTGTCGCTGCGCGAGAGTCTCCCGAACAGGAACGTCGCCGGCAGGCCGAGCGACACCGAGACGATCGGCGCGCCCAGATCGAGTTCGTCCTTGTCCTGATGCAGCGACATCTTGGCGCCGGGCACGTAGCGATTGATCAGGCACGCCTGCGGCGCAAAACCTTTGAAGCCACCCTGCTCCGCCGCGCGCTGCGCCAGATCGCCAAACGACGGCGGCATTGCCGGCCATGGCTGACCGCTCACCGGATCGATCGCGTCATAGCGATAGCCCCCGATATCGGTGACCCAGCCCTTGCTGCCGCAATTGGTCATCGCCACCGACATGGTATGGCCTGATGGCGTCACCATGTGGCGGAACGGCGCCTGCTTCACTATAGCGCGCAGGTCGGCGATCAGGTCGGCTTCGGTGGCCGCGAAGATGCCGCGCAGCAGCACGGCGCCGTCGGCCATCACCTCACGCGAAGGCCTGATATCGGCGAGGCCGGCAAACAGATCGGTCATGGCGGCCCGTCACTTCGCATCGTGAAAAATCACCCCCAGCGTATGGCGGTGCCCGGCGCGGAGCCGGCTGACGCCATGGCGCAGGTTAACACGGTAGACGCCGCGGGTGCCCTGTACGGGACGGTGATGCACAGCAAAAACCACCGCGTCGCCCCGACATAGCGGAACCACCTCGGGCCGCGACTGCATCCGCGGCCGCTGCTCGGTCAACACGAATTCGCCGCCAGCAAAATCCCCGCCGGGCTCCGACAGCAGGATCGCCACCTGCAGCGGGAATACGTGCTCGCCGTACAGATCCTGATGCAGGCAGTTGTAGTCGCCCTCGCCGTATTGCAGCAGCAGCGGCGTTGGGCGGGTCTGGCCGGCATCGTGGCATCGCTGCAGGAAGGCCGCGTGATCGGCGGGATAGCGGATCTCGATGCCCATCGCTGCGTTCCAGCGGTTGGCGACCTCACTCAGCGGCGCGTACAGCGCGGGACGCAACCCGGCGATCAGATCGGGCAACGGATAGGAAAAATACTTGTACTCGCCGCGACCGAAGCCGTGGCGCCCCATCACGACGCGGCTGCGGAAATGCACGTCGTCGGGATACAGCGAAGCAAGTGTGGCGCATTCGTCTTTGGCGAGAAGGCCTTCGATGACCGCGCAGCCGCGGGCGTCGAGGTCGGCGCCGATGCGCGCCCAGTCGATGGCATCGACGCGCGGCATGATTCCCTGCGGCGATGCCGTGTCGGCCCGCTTTGCCTTGCTTGCGAAAGAAACCATGGCGCCGCTCCGTTCCCGGCCGCGATTATGATGTCATGGCCTGTCGGGGCAAGGTGCGGAATTCGGGAGGCACGAGACACCCGATTTCCGGCGGTCCCGTTTCCCGGACGCGCTGCGGCATTCCAGGCGATGCACTTGCATCGCCGCATGCCGCTGCGCAGATCCGGGATCCCGGTTGCTTTCTCATAACAAACCGGGACCCCGGATCTGCTGCGCACCACGCCGCCAAGCGGCGGCGCAGTGCGCAGCGTCCGGGGAACGTCCCCCGAGGTCCTCAGCCTAAAACCGGCAGCGTCGCGATATCGTAGCCCGACGCAATCTTGCGCTTCAGCACTGGGTCTTCGATCTCGTAGTCGAAGCGCGTCGCCGGGCGGATGCCGCCCTTGGCGGCGAAGGTGCCGCCAAACATCGCGGTGCCCTCGGGCAGCGTGGCTGCGTTGAAGCCGAGCTTGATCAGTTCTGCGACCGGCAGCATGCCGCTCAACGTGCCTTCTTGGTACAGCACGCGCTGGCCATCGATCGTGGCATAGGAGCGCAGGATGATCTGGTCCCAGTGACCTTCGACCTCGGCCAGATCCCACACCGTCGTCGCCACCGGCTTGTCGCACACCTGTTTCGACACGGTGATGTTGTAGGTCTCGACCTTGCGGTCGGTGTGGTCGGAGCCGACGCCGACAAAGGTGCGGCCCTTGCCGCCGAACAGCACGAATTCGACTTCGCCGGAAGACTCCTGGCCGGTGCATTCGATCGCCGCGTCGGTGGTGAGGCGGCGCGCGGCGCAGCGGTAGTAGATCGGCGTCGAGGCCGGCGGCGCGATGCCGATGGCGGCGAGCTCGGCGATGTGGTGGTCGCGCGCCACTGGATCGCGGCCGGTCCAGCCGGCAATGACGCCCTGGGTGATGGTGAGGCTCAACGGCGTCGTGGTGCCCTTGGCGTCCAGTGTGAACGCGATGGTGGTGCTCATGTCGTATTCCTTGAAAATGAAGCGAGAGCGAGAAAGCGATCAGCCGCGGATGGCCGTTTCGATGCCGGCGGCGAGTTCGAAGATGCGGCGGTCGGAGCCGCCCGCACCGGCCAGCATCAGGCCGACGGGCGCCTCGCCGTCGCGGTGGATCGGCAGCGAGATGGCGCAGCCGTCGATCATGTTGACCAGCGTGCAGTTGCGTAAGCTTAGGATGTTGGCCTTCGCGAACACCTTGTCATCCTTCATGTCGTCGATGACCGGCGGCGTGATCGCCGCGGTCGGCATCACCAGCGCGTCATAGGGCGCGATGCGTGCTTCCGTCCGCGCAATCAGCGAGCGCCGCGCCGGCAGCAGGTCGATATATTCGGCCGCGCTGATGGTTTCACCGCGCAGGATGCGGACCGAGACGCGGGGATCGTAGACATCGCCCTTGCGGGCGATCAGATAGCGGTGCCAAGCATAGCTCTCTGCCGCGGTGAAGCCGCCCTTGACGCTCATCGGGCCGATGTCGAGGAATTCCGGTACGGCGATGCGCTCGATCAGCGCGCCCTTGTCGGCGAGCTTCTTCAGCGCGCGCTCGAAGGCGTCGGCGACGATCGGCTCCAGATCGTCCATCGCAATGGTGGTCGGCACCGCCAGCCGCATGCCCTTGATGGGACGCGGCGCCAGCGGCACCCACGCCTCGTTGGCGAGCACGGCATCCATCACCGCGCAGCATTCCACGGTGCGCGCCAGTGGGCCGATACTGTCGAGAGTAAAGGACAGCGGCACCGCGCCGTCGAGCGGGACGCGGGCTTGCGTCGGCTTGAAACCGACGATGCCGTTGAACGCGGCCGGAATCCGGCAGGAGCCGCCGGTGTCGGTGCCCAGCGCCGCATGCGCCATGCCATCGACCACGGAGACCGCGGCCCCCGACGACGAGCCGCCTGGGACATGGCCGACGTCGCGCTGCCAGGCGCTCTTCGGCGTGCCGAAATGCGGGTTGGTACCGATGCCGGAATAGGCGAATTCCACCATGTTGGTGCGGCCGATCAGCACGAAGCCGGCCGCGCGAAGCCGCGCCACCGCGGGCGCATCGGCGGTGGCGGGGGCGGAATCCTCCAGCGCACGCGAGCCGGCGCGGCTGACCTGGCCCTTGATGTCGAACAGGTCCTTGATCGAAATCGGGATGCCGGCAAACGCCGACGGCGCCGCGTTGACGGCGCGGAGCTTGTCCATGGCATCGGCGGCGGCCAGTGCCGCATCCTTGTCGACATGAAGAAAGGTGCGCTCGCCCTCCCCCTTGGGATCGGCGATGGCAGCCAGGCAGGCCTCGACCAGCTTGCGGGAGGTGGTGCGACCGGCCGCGAGATCGTCGGCCAGGCTGGCAAGGGTAGGCTGCAAGGTCATGTCTCGTGTCCTGTTTCGGGCCGGACCGACCTGTCGATCACGGCGCGGTGTCGGTATCGCCGAAACCACCGTCGATTTCCAGATCGAGCAGCGCGGAGCTCAGCGATTTGCCATGCGCATCGAGCGCCAGCGACCGCGTCACGCCGCCGCCAAGCGCCTGATCCATCACGAAATTCAGCGCGGAAATATTCGGCAGTTCGTAGCGAACCACCGTACCCGCGACGATTGGACCGAACAACGCCTTCACGCGCGCGCTGGTCACCTGCGACACCAGCAGCGGATAAAGCTTTGCGTCAAAGGCAATGACCGAGATGTTGGAGATATTGCCCTTGTCGCCGGTGCGGGAATGGGCGATGTCGCGCAGCTTCATGGTCAGGCCTCCACGAACCGGATCGAGGGTGTGGCGAGATCACGCGGCAACAGCACCGACGCCACCGCCACCACCTCGCGCGCGGATTTTGTCGCACCGCCGCCGGCGGCAGGGCCGTTGGTGTACAGCGTCTCGACCTCGTTGCCGATCCGCACGGCCTCACGAAAACTTTCGGTGCGGCCGGTCACACGAATGCGGACCTCATAGGGATCGTTCGCGCGCGTCGCAAGTTCGGCGCCATGGAGGGAATCAATACCGATCAGGTCGAAGCGGGTTTCGCTGGTCGCGACGCCGGTGAGTTGCAGGCGCTCGCGTACGATGTCGAGGGCAAGCCGTCCGCGCGCAACCGCTCCGGGGCCGGCATAGGAGATCTGCCCTTCGCCGATATACCCATCGACATAGCCGACAGAAACTTTCAGCGTGGCCGTGCGCTGCGTGCCGCGGCCGCCGCTGACGCGAACGCGATCGGGCGCGATCTGCTCGATCTTCACGTCAGAAAAATCCGCGACCACATCGGGCTGGATGTAACGTTGGGGATCGTGGACCTCGTACAGCAATTGCTCCTTGCAGGTCGCCGCGGTCACCGCGCCGCCGGAGCCTTGGACCTTGGTGATCACCAGGGAGCCGTCTTCGCCGACTTCGCCGATCGGAAAGCCCAACCGCGCGAGACCCTGCACATCCTTGAAGCCGGGATCGGCGAAATAGCCGCCGGTGATCTGTCCCGCGCATTCCAAGAGATGGCCGGCGACGGTGCCCTGCCCGAGCAGATTCCAGTCGTCCATCGCCCAGCCGAAGGCATGGATCATCGGCGCCAGAAACAGCGCCGGGTCCGAGGCGCGCCCGGTGATGACGACATCGGCGCCCGCATTCAGCGCTTCCGCCATCGGCGCGGCACCGAGATAGGCATTGGCGGACAACACGCGGTTACCGAGTTGCCGCATGGTGCCGTCGATTTCCAGCAGCGGCAGGTCGCTGTCCTTGCAGGCTTCCAGCACATCGTCGCCGGTGACGGCCGCAATCTTCAGCGATGAAAGGCCGAGCGACCTGGCGATCTCCGCGGTCTTGCGCGCCGCCGCCACCGGATTCGCCGCGCCCATGTTGGTGACCAGCTTGATCCCCTTCGCCGCGCAGATCGGCAGCACCGCGCGCATCCGCTCCTCGAGCAGCGGATCGAAGCCGCTATCGGGGTTCTTCATCCGCGCCTGCTGCGCCAGCGCTACCGTGCGCTCGCCAAGGCATTCGAATACCAGATACTGGATGTCGCCATGTTTGGCGAGTTCGACCGCGGGCTCGATGCGGTCGCCGGAATAGCCGGCTCCGGAGCCGATCCTTATGCTTCGCAAAATCGTCTCGGCATGTTCGCTCCCCGGAATTTCGCGACAACCTACCCCGCCCGGTTGCGGCGGCACAAGCCTCGCGCGTGCCGCTGCGCGGTGGGCGGATGCGGCCATGCAGCGGTGGGCCGTTGACGCGGGAACGTGGAATGTCCATCAAGATCGCAACGAGCGGGGCCGATGACCCCGCCCCTTCCGGGAGAGAACAACGACATGGCCGAGGCTTCCCGCGCGCGTCCGAAACCGACACCGGAAACCCAGCATTTCTGGGACGGCACGCAGGCCGGCGAATTGCGCCTGCAGCGCTGCGACGAATGCGCCAACGTGTATTTTCCGCCGCGCCCGTTCTGCCCGTCCTGCGCCTCGCGCAAGGTCAGCGTCTTCAAGGCCTCCGGCCGCGGCACGCTGTACAGCTACGTGATCAATCACCGCCCCGCCGCCCCGGGCTTCACGCCGCCTTACGCCATTGCCGTGGTCGAGCTGGAAGAAGGCCCGCGGCTGATGAGCAATATCCTGGATTGTCCGCAAACGCCGGAAGCGCTGGTGCTCGACATGAAGCTGGAAGTCGCGTTCGAAAAACTCGACGACGCCATCACGCTTGCGCAATTCCGTCCGGCGAAAGGCTAGCATCATGCGCAGGAACGCAGTCGCCGTCGTCGGCGCCGCCGAGACCACCGAACTCGGCGTCATCCCCAACATGTCGCAGTTGCAGCTCCATGCCGATGCCGCATTGAACGCCATCAAGGACGCTGGCCTCAAACTGTCGGACATCGACGGCATCGCCACAGCGGTGGAAACGCCGCAGCAGATCGCGCATTACCTCGGCATCACGCCGACCTGGGTCGATGGCACCTCGGTGGGCGGTTGTTCGTTCATGCTGCACGTCCGCCATGCCGCGGCGGCCATCGAGGCAGGCCTGTGCAAGACCGTGCTGATCACGCATGCCGAAAGCGGCAAGTCGATGATCGGCAAGGCGCCGCGCTCGATCCCCGCCGACAGCCTGCAGGGCCAGTTCGAGGCGCCGTTCGGCGTCTACGGCCCTCCCAGCATGTTTCCGATCCCGGTGCTGCGCTACATGAAGACCCATGGCATCACCCACGAGCAGATCGCCTCGGTGGCCGTCGTGCAGCGCGAATGGGCGGCGAAGAATCCGCGCGCGACCATGAAGGCGCCGATCACGGTCGAGGACGTGCTGAACTCACGGATGATCGCCTACCCGTTCCGCATCCTGCAATGCTGCCTCGTCACCGACGGCGGCGGCGCGCTGATCATGACCTCGGCCGAGCGCGCCAAGGACTTTCCGCACAAGCCCGTCTACATCCTCGGCACCGGCGAGAGCGTGGAAACCCCGATGGTCAGCCAGATGAAAACGTTCGACTCCTCGCGCGCGTTCACGGTGGCAGGACCGACGGCGTTTCGTGAGGCCGGCATCGCGCATAGCGACGTCGATCACCTGATGATCTACGACGCCTTCGCGCATCTGCCGCTGTACGGTCTCGGCGATCTCGGCTTCATGCCGCATGAGGAAACCGGCAAATTCATCGCCGACGGCAACACCCGCCCCGGTGGCAAGCTGCCGATGAACACCAATGGCGGCGGCCTTAGCTACATGCATTCCGGCATGTACGGCATGTACGCGCTGCAGGAGAGCGTGCGGCAAATGCGCGGCATCGCGCCGGCGCAGGTGCCGGGCGCGAAAATTTCGGTCTGTCATGGCGTCGGCGGCATGTTCGCCGCGTCGGGGACCGTGATTTTTACGAACGAGGCGTAACGCGCCGGCCTCTCCCCGTCATTGCGAGGAGCGAAGCGACGCGGCAATCCAAAGCCACAAGCTCGGTGAGAACTGGATTGCTTCGTCGCAAGGGCTAAGAGGAAAGCTGGCGAGCCAGCTTTCCTTGACCTCGCAATGACAACCATCACATTCAACCAAGAGGAACCAACCATGTCACAGACCAAATCACTCGACGGAAAAGTCATCGTCGTCACCGGCGCCGGCCGCGGCATCGGGCGCGGCATTGCGATGCTGTGCGCCGCTGAAGGCGCCAAGGTCGTCGTCAACGATCCCGGCGTCGGCACCGACGGTTCGGGCGGCGATGGCGCCGCGCCGGCGGAACAGGTGGTCGAGGAAATCACGAAGGCCGGCGGCACCGCCGTTGCCAATTTCGAATCCGTCGCCGAAGCGATCCCCGCCAGCAAGATCATCAAGCAGGCTGTGGACACCTACGGCCGCATCGACGGCGTGGTGAACAATGCCGGCATCCTGCGCGACGCGATCTTCCATAAAATGTCGATCGACGCGTTCGAGATGGTCATCAAGGTGCATCTGATGGGCTCGTTCTATACCTCGCACGCCGCGGCGCGTTACTTTCGCGAGCAGAACTCCGGCTCGTTCGTGCACTTCACCTCGACCTCCGGTCTCATTGGTAACTTCGGCCAGGCCAACTATTCCGCCGCCAAGCTCGGCATCGTCGGCCTGTCGAAGTCGATCGCGCTCGACATGAACCGTTTCGGCGTCAACTCGAACTGCGTCTCGCCGTTCGCCTGGAGCCGCATGATCGGCAGCATCCCGACCGAGACCGAAGCCGAGAAGGCCCGCGTGGAACGGATCCAGCGCATGGGTCCGGAAAAGATCGCACCGCTCGTCGCGATGGACCGAGCGCAGCGGGCGCGACTGCCCCATCAGGAAAATCTCGTTCATGCGCGCGGCGAAGATCTGCCCGGTGACGTCCTTGCCGGCGTCCGAGAGCAGATAGGCGACGAGCGGCGCGATCTTTTCCGGCCCCATGCGCTGGATCCGTTCCACGCGAGCTTTCTCGGCTTCGGTCTCGGTGGGGATGCTGCCGATCATGCGGCTCCAGGCGAACGGCGAGACGCAGTTCGAGTTGACGCCGAAGCGGTTCATGTCGAGCGCGATCGACTTCGACAGGCCGACGATGCCGAGCTTGGCGGCGGAGTAGTTGGCCTGGCCGAAGTTACCAATGAGACCGGATGTCGAGGTGAAGTGCACGAACGAGCCGGAGTTCTGCTCGCGGAAGTAACGCGCGGCGGCATGCGAGGTGTAGAACGAGCCCATCAGATGCACCTTAATGACCATCTCGAAGGCATCGATCGACATCTTGTGGAAGATCGCGTCGCGCAGGATGCCGGCATTGTTCACCACGCCGTCGATGCGG
>NZ_JAQGJD010000229.1 GCF_028290785.1 Tardiphaga sp.
CCGTCCGGCCGTTTGAAGATCGGCAGCGTCGGCAGCGTGCCGATGTCCTCGGCAACCAGGTCGGCACCGGTGTAGATGGCTTCGACGCCCGGCATCGCCTTGGCTGCGGCCATGTCGATCGAGGTGATTTTGGCATGGGCATGGGGCGAGCGCAGCACGTGTAGCCACAGCGCACCGTCTTCCGGCTTGTCGTCGATGAAAAGGCCCTGTCCGGTGAGAAGTCGCTGGTCTTCGAGACGCTTGGGCGAAAGACCCGCGCCGAAACGCATGTTGCCGGGCAGAATGTTCATCCGTGGATCCTTATCGCGAGACTGGCTGGTTCGGTTCTAGCCCATAAGCCGTGCGCCGGCCAACTGGCCTCCGCACAAGGCAGAAAGCCCGTGTTGCATGGAATATTCCGCTGCCGATTTGTGTCTGCCGGTCGCCGATCAAACGGTCAGCCGACGTCCTGCAGCAACGTCTCGATCACCTTGCGCTCGTCGGCGTTCAGCGCTGCCTGCGGCGCCAGCGGATCGCCGACCTCATAGCCCTGGATCGATAGCCCGGCCTTGATGCAGGCCGCGAGATTGTAGCGCGCAAAGGCTTCGTTGAGCCGCCACAGCCGGCCCTGCAACGCCATCGCCTCGTCCCAGCGATGCGCCTTGCACAGATCGTAGAGCCTGACGCTTTGCCGCGGCACCACGCAGGCCGGGCCCGCCATCCAGCCGACGCCGCCGATCAACATCACCGCCGCCGGAATATGCGCCGAGGCCGCGAACACCTGCAGCTCGCCACCGCAACGGTTGATGATCGACAGCAGCCGGCCGGTGTTGGTGGAGGCGTCCTTGATGTAGCGAATCCGCGGATGCTCGGCGAGCCGCGCCACCACGTCGAGGGTCAGGTCGGAGCGCTGGAATTGCGGGTTCGTGTAGATCACCACGGGAATATCCACCGCGTCCGCGATGGCGCGAAAATACGATTCGATCTGCGCGTCCTTGAGCGGGAAATAGGCCTCCAGAATCGCCAGAATGCCGTCGGCGCCGAACTTCTGGTAGGACTTCGCCTGTGCCACGGCGTCGGCCGTCGAGGTCGAGGCGACGCCCGCTACCACCGGCACCCTGCCCCGCGCGGCTTCGATGGTGGCCCGCACCACGACCTTGCGCTGATCGCGGCCGAGATAGGCGAACTCGCCGGTGGAGCCGAGCGGTGTCAGCCCGTGCACGCCGGCGCCGATCAGATCGTCGCACAGCCGGCCGAGCACGTTGGTGCTGATTTTCCCCTCCGCATCGGTTGGAGACACCAGATAGGGAAACACGCCGTGAAAATCGGCCCGGTTCGGGATCACGCCTTGCCTCCCAGCGTGACGCCAGCGAGCGCGATCGAAAGCCCATCGCGCCCAGCTACCAGCCCGCTCTTGAAAATCTCGCCGTCACTCATGGCGTCCTCCGGATTTTTAGGTCTTATTGCCATGACCTTCGGAATCCGGCGCGCGATTGTCAACGGCCGTGGCATGGCGGCAGAGGTGCAGCAGACACCGGCACCCACTCACTTGCCTCGGACGCGATGCGATACGCAGTATCGCTTCGCAGCGCCGGGGCCGTTGCGGGCTCCGGCGTTCGGGACGGACCCGGCTCTGCGCAGCGGCATAAGAATGCCGCAGCGCGTCCGGGACAAGTGGAAGGCTACCCCTTCGGCTTGAAATTCTCGATCAGCCGCAGCAGCACCTTGGCGCCGGCTTCGACATCGGCGTCATCGACGTGCTCGGCGGGATTATGACTGACACCGCCGCGGCAGCGCACGAACAGCATCGCGACATCGGCGATGTCGATCATCGCCATGCCGTCATGGCCGGCGCCGCTCGGCAGTTCGAACGCGCGAAAACCCTCGGCCTTCACCGCCTCCGCGACATGCTTCTGCAGCCACGGCGCGCACGGCACGGTGCGGTTCTCATGGGTAACGTTGATGTCGAGTTGCAGGTCGCGCCGCTTCACGATCTCCTCGATGTGGCGGACGATGTCGGTGACCGCCAGCTTGCGATAGGAATCCCTGGGGCTGCGGATGTCGATGGTGAACGACACCATGCCGGGAATCACATTGGTCGCGCCGGGCATGGCGTTGATATAGCCGACGGTGCCGACCAGCCCGTCGCGATCGCTGCTGCAAAACTCCTCGATGGCGACGATGCATTCGGCCGCACCCGCCAGCGCGTCGCGGCGCAGCGCCATCGGCACCGTGCCGGCGTGGCCGGCCGTGCCGCGCAATTCCACCGCCAGCCGCGTTGCGCCGGCAATCGCAGTGACCACGCCGACCGGCAGCTTGTTCGCCTCCAGCACTGGCCCCTGTTCGATGTGCAGTTCGACATAGGCCAGCAACTCGCTCGGCGCCCGCGCCGCGGCGCCGATGTGGTCGGGATCGAGCCCGAACGCCACCATTGCCTCGCGCATGGTGATGCCCTGCTTGTCGCGGCCGCCAAGCGCGCTCTCGTCGAAGGTGCCGGCGATGGCGCGGCTGCCGAGCAGCGTGGAGGCGAAGCGCACGCCCTCCTCGTCAGCGAAGCCGGTGACTTCCACCGCGAACGGCAGCCGCACGCCGCGGCGGTGCAGATCGCCGACGCAAGCGATCGCGGTGATCAGGCCGAGCGGCCCGTCCCAGCGGCCGGCATCGCGCACGGTGTCGTAATGCGAACCCAGCATCAGGCACGGCAGGCCAGTTCGCTCGCCGTCGTAACGGCCGCAGACATTGCCGATGGCGTCGAGACGCGCCGCCATGCCGGCGTCGCGCATCCAGCCCATGACCAGATCGGCGGCGGCGCGATGTTCCGGCGTGAGGAATATGCGCGACAGGTTGTCCGGCGTCTCGGAGATCGCAGCGAGCGCGTGGATGCGGCGGACGATCTCGTCGCTGAGCGACAGGCTGTTAGGCCCGGTTACTTTCGCTTCCATCGCAATCATGCTTCTTTGTTGAGCGGCAGCGCCGCGACGTCAGACCTGTGTCGCCGAAAATCCTAGTCCGGCGTGCGCGTTCTGGCGAATCTAGCAGATTCCGGCAACCGGAGCACAGGAGCGACGATGGACGATGTTGCAGGATTGAGTGTGGCCGAGCGCGACGAGCTGTTTCTGCGCCGCTCCTTCGAGGCCGGGCGTCGCGCCGTCGCCCACGGCAACCATCCATTCGGCGCGGTGCTGGTCGATGCGAACGGCCAACTGCTGCTGGAAGCCGGCAACGCCTTCATGCCCTCCCATGACGGTACGGCGCATGCCGAGCGGCTGCTGTGCACGGAGGCCTCGACGACATTTGGCGCCGACGTCCTGAAGCATAGCACGCTGTATTCCTCCGCCGAACCCTGCGCCATGTGCGCCGGCGCGATCTACTGGACCGGCATCGGGCGGGTGGTGTTTGGCCTCGGCGAGGCCAGGCTGAAGGCGATCACGGGCGACCATCCGGAAAACCCGACACTGGACCTGCCGTGCCGCACGGTGTTCGCGGCGGGCCAAAAGGATATCGAGGTCGTCGGCCCGCTACTCGAGGATGAAGCCGCCACGCTGCACGAGGGATTCTGGGCGGCGCAAAAATAATCTGGCGCCCTGCCAATCGGAGCGAGCCTAAAGAAAATGGCGCCGCGGAATTACCGCGGCGCCATCTCATGCAACTTGTAACGTCAGGTCAGAACTTGACGGTGATGCCCGAGTACAGCGAATCCTCTCTGCAGGATCCCGCCGCAAGGACCGTGCAAGCGGCACTGGCTTTCTCGTCGAGGCCAAACTTGTTCCTCCAGAGACGATAAGCCACCCACACGTCGACGTTATGGGTGTACTTCTCGCCCCAGATCGCCTTGCTGGCGTCAAAGGTCAGGCGGATCGGCTCGGCATTGAGTTCGGTCTTGGTCGCGGTGCCGACGATCTGGCCGTTTTCACCACCCTTCGGCCCGTAGAAACCGGCGCGACCGCTGATGGCGAAGTACTGCAGGCTCGGCGGCAGGAAGCCGAGGTCCATGTAGTAGTTCATTTCAACAGCCCAGGTCGGATCGAACTTGCGATTGCCGTCGCTGTTGCAGTTCACACCTGGAATCGCTCCCGGGAAAAGACCGCACTGCGTGAACGTGCTGCGGTTGGCGAATTCGTAGTAGAACAACGGGTTGACGTTGAAGAAGCCCTTGTAGGGCAGGTCGAAGGCAAACTGCAGACCGGCGACGACGTCACGCTTCGACGCGGAGAAGAAGCGGTTTTCCGTGCTGCCATCTGCACCGACGACCAGCGACACGTTGCGCAGCGGGCCGTAGGAGAACGACTTGGTGCTGAACATTTCGTTGAAGCCGAAGGTGCTGCGGATCAGACCGTAGATTTCCGTGGCGCCTTCGCAGCCCGTCGGGCTGCCGGGCAGTCCAGCGCAAGGATTGGCCGGGCTGGCGTGATCGGCCTTCTCCAGGCCGATGGTGAAGAAGTTGGTGCCGTAAGCCCAGATATCGAAGTGGGTGAAGGCATAAACCTGCTTGGCGGTCTTCTTGGTCACGCCCGGATCGGCGCCATCGAACTGATAGGCAAAGGTGACGCGGTTATCGTTCACGAGGAAGAACGGGACGTCGATGATCGGCTTTGCCTTGACCGGAAACGGCGCCATGTCGGCCGCGCTGGCCACGCTCATCGGCGCGAGTGTAGCAAGGGACAGCATCGTCGCGGCTGCCAATGCGCGGTAACTATAGGTCATGTTGAAATACCCCCACGTGAGTGACGAATGTTTTGATAGTTCGTGTCTTGATCGGACACTTGCTGCAATCGTTCACAGTGAGAAGCCTCAACTTTCTCCAGCGGTTGCCACAAGTTTCATCAAGAAAGCCAATAAGTTCGGGGTTTTTCGCGCGTGTAGGCTATTCGCCGGGTGTGGACCGGATGCGGCACACCTCACGCAAGTGTGTAGTTAGAGCCTGTAAAGATTGGTCTTTCGCGACGTTCTGACGCATCCGGTGTATGCAATCCTTATCCGCTCCGACGGCTCGCCGGTCGGTCCCGGTTGGCTGAAAACGTCTGCTCATCTTCTCGGCAGGCGAGGAAGATCCTGATATCATTTAGGGAGCGGCGTCACATTTTCGCAACACATCGGCGAGCTAGGCGTCAAAACACCCGTGCAAAGATGCTACGCCACGTTTGCGGGCGACTCACGGGAAAGCCCATGAACAATCCCGTCGGACGGGAAAACTGCTGAATCGCTGAGCAAGCGCTGGCGCTTTTTCGGGATTTACGCTGCATTCCGATTTGGCACACAATTGAAGCACTCTTTCCTCTCACGCGTGGGTAGCGAATGTTAGATCCGACGCCTCCAGATCCGCGCGCCGGCCAGACGCCGCTGCTGCAGACCATCGGTCTGACCAAGCGCTACGGCAGCTTTCTCGCCAATGATTCCATCGACATCGAGATCTGGCCGCAGGAAATCCACGCCTTGCTGGGCGAGAACGGGGCCGGCAAATCGACGCTGGTGAAGACCATCTACGGCCTGATCCAGCCGAGCGAAGGCGAGATGCTGTGGCAGGGTGAGAAGATGGTGCTGTCCGGCCCGCACGATGCGCGCGCCCGCGGCATCGGCATGGTGTTCCAGCACTTCTCGCTGTTCGACAACCTCACGGTGGCGGAAAATGTCGCCCTCGGCCTCGATGGCAAGGAATCCTTCAAGGACATGTCGGCGCGGCTCGAGGAGGTCTCCCATGTCTACGGGCTGCCGCTCGATCCCAAGCGCGAGGTCTGGCAATTGTCGGTCGGCGAGCGCCAACGCATCGAGATCGTCCGCGTCCTGATGCAGAATCCGAAATTCCTGATCCTTGACGAACCGACGGCGGTGCTGACACCGCAGGAGGCGGATCAACTGTTCATCGTGCTCGACAGGCTGAAGTCGGAAGGCCGCTCGATCCTGTACATCAGCCACAAGCTGGACGAGGTGAAACGGCTCTGCGACACCGCAACCATTCTGCGAGGCGGCAAGAAGATCTCGACCTGCATTCCGCACGAGGAGACCGCGGCATCGCTGGCGCGAATGATGGTCGGCGCCGACATCCAGCAGGTGAAGGCCAGGGCCGGACGGCAGACGACGGTGCCCCGCCTCGTGGTCAACGATCTCAACCTCGATCCCGACGATCCGCACGGCGTCCATTTGCGCGGCATTTCCCTGGAGTTGAAGGGCGGCGAAATCCTCGGGATCGCCGGCGTCGCCGGCAACGGCCAGGACGAATTGTTCGCAGCACTTTCCGGCGAACGGCCCGCCCAGGACCCCGGCACGATCGTGATCGATGGCCATGCCGCCGGCCATCTCTCCATCACCAACCGGCGCAAGCTCGGCGCCGCCTTCGTGCCGGAAGAACGCCTCGGCCACGGCACCGCGCCGCGGATGCGGCTGTCGGAGAACGCGCTGCTCACCGGCCACGCCGCGTCAGGCATGGTGCAGCACGGCTTCATCAACACCGCGGCCACGCTCTCTACCGTGGATCGCGCGACAAAGGCGTTCGACGTCCGCAAGGCCAAGCGCGATCCGGAAGCCGCCTCTCTATCGGGTGGCAACCTTCAGAAGTTCATCGTGGGGCGCGAGATCCTGCGCAATCCGGTGGTGCTGGTGGTGAGCCAGCCGACCTGGGGCGTCGATGCCGGCGCCGCGGCGGTGATCCGCCAGGCCCTGCTCGATCTCGCCGCCGAGGGCTGCGCCATCCTCGTGACCAGCCAGGACCTCGACGAACTCGCCGAGATCGCGGACCGTATCGCGGTGATGTTCCACGGCCGCTTGTCCGAGCCCTTGGCGACGGCCGACGCCAGCCGCGAAAAGCTTGGCCTGCTCATGGGCGGTAGCAGCCTCACGCCGAAGGAGCCGCACGATGCAGTTGGTGCTTGAAAAACGCGCGGAGCGCTCGACCACCATTGCGCTGGTGTCGCCGCTGATCGCCATCGGCCTGACCATCGTGACCATGAGCATCCTGTTCCTGGCGCTCGGCAAGAACCCGATTTCGGCGTTGGCGGTGTATTTCATCACCCCGCTGACCGACAGCTATTCGCTGCAGGAGATCGCGGTGAAGGCGGCGCCTTTGGTGATGATCGCGATCGGGCTGTCGATGTGCTACCTCGCCAATGTCTGGAACATCGGCGCCGAGGGCCAGTTCCTGGTTGGCGCCGTGGCCGGTAGCTGGATCGCGGTGAAGACCCAGGGCACCGATGCCGGCGTCTGGGTGCTGCCCGCCATGCTGCTGATGGGCGCGGTTGCCGGCGCGCTGTATGCGCTGATCCCGGCGATCTGCAAGGTGCGGTTCGGCGCCAGCGAGATCCTCGTCAGCCTGATGCTGGTCTATGTCGCCGAGCTGTTCCTCGACTATCTCGTGCGCGGTCCGTGGCGCGATCCCGCCGGGTTCAATTTTCCGACCACGGCCGAGTTCGATCCCGTGGCCACCGTGCCGCTGATCGTCGAAGGCGGCCGGCTGCATCTCGGGGTCGTCATCACGCTGATCGTGGTAGCTTCTGCCGCCGTACTGCTCGGCCGCACCATCAAGGGGTTCGAAATCCGCGTTGTCGGCGCAGCCCCGCGCGCGGCACGGTTCGGCGGCTTCCGCTCGAACCGGCTCATCCTGCTGACCTTCGCGATCTCCGGCGCGCTCGCCGGGCTCGCGGGGATCATCGAGGTTGCGGGCCCGATCGGCCATCTGCAGCCGGGCATCTCGCCGGGCTACGGCTTCACCGCGATCATCGTTGCATTCCTCGGCCGGCTCAACCCGGTTGGAATACTAATTGCAGGGCTTTTCCTGGCGCTGACCTTTATCGGTGGCGAACAGGCGCAGATCGCAATGAAGATCCCACTCGACATGACCAAGGTGTTCCAGGGCATCCTGCTGTTCTACGTACTGGCCTGCGACTCGCTCATTCTGTACCGGATCAAGCTGATCCTGCCGCAGCGAAAGGCCGCCGATGGGACTGCTTGAAGCCATCATCCTGGCCGTGCTGGCGGCCTCGACGCCGCTACTGATCGCAGCCACCGGCGAACTGGTCACCGAGCGCGCCGGCGTGCTCAATCTCGGCGTTGAAGGCATGATGATCATGGGTGCGGCCTGCGGCTTCGGCGGCGCGCTGTATTCAGGCTCGATCTTCGTCGGCGCGCTGTGCGGGATCTTCGCCGGGGTGGCGCTGTCTTTGGTATTCGCTGTCATGACGCTGGGCCTCGCAGTCAACCAGGTCGCCACCGGTCTGGCGTTGACGATCCTCGGCATCGGCCTGTCAGGCCTGATCGGCGCCGGCTTCGTCGGCGAGCGCATCACGCCGGCGGCGCATCTTTACATTCCCGGCCTGACCGACATCCCGTTCCTCGGCCGCATCCTGTTTGGCGAAGACGGCTTTGTATACCTGTCGCTACTGCTGGTGATCGCGGTGTGGCTGTTCCTGTACCGCACCCGTGCCGGGCTGATCCTGCGCGCTGCCGGCGACAATCACGCGTCCGCCCATGCGCTCGGCTATCCCGTGCTGCGCATCCGGCTCTATGCCGTGATGTTCGGCGGGGCCTGCGCGGGACTCGCCGGCGCCTACCTGCCGCTGGCCTATACGCCGTTCTTCATTCCCGGCATGACCGCCGGCCGCGGCTGGATCGCGCTGGCGCTGGTGGTGTTCGCGT
>NZ_JAQGJD010000291.1 GCF_028290785.1 Tardiphaga sp.
ACCATCAACGGGATGGCCAAGGGATCCGGCATGATCGCGCCGGACATGGCGACCATGCTGGCCTTCATCTTCACCGACGCGCCGATCTCGGCGCCGGCGCTGCAGGCGCTGCTCAAGGCCGGCGTCACCGACAGCTTCAACGCCGTCACCGTCGATGGCGACACTTCGACCTCCGACACGCTGATGATGTTCGCCACCGGGGCCGCCGCGGCGCACGGTGCGCCCAGGATCACCAAGGCCAGCGACCTCCGGCTGAAGCCGTTCGTGAAGGCGCTGCAGGGTCTGCTCGACGATCTCGCCGAGCAGGTGGCACGGGACGGCGAAGGCGCGCGCAAACTGATCGAGGTCATCGTCGAAGGCGCGACCTCCAAGGCCTCGGCGCGAAAAATCGCCATGTCGATCGCCAATTCGCCGCTGGTGAAGACGGCGGTCGGCGGCGAGGACGCCAATTGGGGCCGCGTGGTAATGGCCGTCGGCAAGGCCGGGCAGCCCGCCGACCGCGACAAGCTCTCGATCTCGTTCAACGGCATCCGCGTGGCGAAATCAGGCGCGCGCGACCCGTCCTATGACGAGGACAAGGTTTCGGCGACGATGAAAAGCCCGACGATCCAGATCAAGGTCGCCCTCGGCCTCGGCAAGGGCAGCGACCGCGTGCTGACCTGCGACCTCACCAAGGCCTACATCGAGATCAACGGCGACTACCGCTCGTGAAACTGGTTCTCGTCGTCGCCTGTGCGCTGGTCGATGCCGATGGCCGCGTGCTGATCGCGCAGCGGCCAGAAGGCAAGACGCTGGCGGGGCTGTGGGAATTCCCCGGCGGCAAGCTGGAGCCCGGCGAGCGGCCGGAGGCGGCTCTGATCCGGGAGTTGCATGAGGAGATCGGCATCACCGTCAAGGAGGCGTGTCTCGCGCCGCTGACCTTTGCCAGCCACGCCTATGACGACTTTCACCTCCTGATGCCGCTGTACATCTGCCGGCGCTGGGAGGGCCTAGCCGTCGCACGCGAGGGCCAGCAACTGGCCTGGGTGCGGGCGAACAAGCTGCGCGACTATCCGATGCCGGCGGCGGACATCCCGCTGATCCCGCATCTGATCGATTTGCTGTAGGAAGCGCCGCGTAGAATCGTAGGGTGGGCAAAATCCGATCGCGCAAAGCGCGGGCGGATGTGCCCAACACGAGGCGACGCGTAAGATGGTGGGCACGGCGCAAGTGCGCCTTTGCCCACCCTACTTCTTCAGCCCGCGCACCGCATCCGCCAGACTCGCTTTTGCCGAGCCCGGCTTCAGCGGCTTCTGCTGGCTCTCGTGCGGCGCCCAGCCGGACAGCCAGATCACTTCGAAGGTCGCGCGGATGCGGCCATCCGGATCGGAAAAGCGTTCGCTGTAAATCTGCGCCATCCGCAGCAGCGTGGCGCGGCGCAATGGGGTGCGGCGGCGCTCCATCAGAATGTTGGTCGCGCCCATACGCCGCAAATCCTGCATCAGCGCAAAGGCGCTGTCGTAGCGCACGATGATGCGATCGACGTCGGTGACCGGCAGCGCAAATCCGGCGCGCTGCAGCAGCGCGCCGACGTCGCGCAGATCGGCGAACGGGGCGACGCGCGGCGAGATGCCGCCTTCGCGTTCGGCCTCCGCCGCCGCAAAGCTCTGCCGCAACTCGGTGAGCGTGTCGCCGCCGAGCATGGCGGCCAGCAGCAGCCCGTCCGGCCTCAGCGCGCGGCTGATCTGCACCATTGCGCCGGGCAGGTCATTGACGAAATGCAGCGCCAGCGCGGAAACTACGAGGTCAAGCGAGGCCGGCGCCAGACCAAGGCCATCGCGCTCATCATCGGGGACCGCGACATAAGCGAGCTGGCCGACGCGCCCGGCGATGGCGGCGCGCAGGCCGTCGCCGGGCGTGGCGATATCCGCCGCGTGGGTGAACGTGCGCAACACGGCGTGCAGTCGCTCGTCCATCTCTTCGGCCACGCGGTCGAGCAGGAAGGTGGCGGCGCCGTGGTTTTGCGCCCTCGCCTGGCGCGCGCGCAGCAGCGCGCGGTCGAACAGGAGGGGGGCCGAAGAAGGATTGGGAGCCATTCGGGCTTGGTACGCCAATTTGGCGTGGTCTAGCAATCGCAAGCGCGGTCTCGTTTCCCGGATCTGCGAAGCAATACTTCGTATTGCATCGCGTCCGGGGAACGAGATGCTTGAGAGTCCCACTAGTCGGCGCTAACTTTTCGCTATGGACGCTGAAGCCGCACCTTCCCGTTCCCTTGCCGCACCGTTCCGCGGCGTGCTGCGCCTTTGCCGATCCGCCTGGCAGCACACGGCTCGCGCCGCGCTCGACATCGCGCTGCCGACGCTGTGCGTGGCCTGTCGCGAGCCGGTGGCGGGCGATGGCGTTTGCGCCAATTGCTGGGCCAAGCTGTCGTTCATCGCGCCGCCGTTCTGCGCCCGGCTCGGCATTCCCTTTGTCTACGATCCCGGTCCCGGCATCCTGTCGATGCAGGCGATTGCCGATCCGCCGGCCTACCAGCGGGCGCGCGCGGCGGTGCGCTATGACGACGTTGCCCGCACGCTGGTGCACCAGCTCAAATACCATGACCGCACCGATCTGGCCCCCGCCATGGGGCGCTGGATGGCGCGCGCCGGGCGGGAACTTCTGAACGAGGCCGACATCCTGGTGCCGGTGCCGTTGCACTGGCGGCGCGGCTTTTCGCGCCGCTTCAACCAGTCCGGGGCGCTGGCGCGGTCGATCAGCCGGAACAGCGGCGTTGCCGTATCCCGCGATGCGCTGCGCCGGATCCGCCCGACCGAGCACCAGATCGGGCTGTCGCGCGCGGAACGCGCGACCAACGTGCAGGGCGCCTTCAAGGTCGCTCCCGAGCGGCGCGCCGAAATCCAGGGTCGCCGGGTGATTTTGATCGACGACGTGCTGACCTCCGGCGCCACCGCGGACGCCTGCGCCCGGGCGCTGCTGCGTGCCAAGGCCGCGCAAGTCGACGTTCTGGTCTTCGCGCGGGTTGTGGAGGCCCACAGGTCTCCCATATAATCAGGGACTTCCGCACCAATGGAGCGCCCGAACTATGGCCGCCGCGATCGAAATCTACACCCGTCCGGGCTGCGGCTATTGCAGCGCGGCGATATCGCTCCTGCAGCGCAAGAAAGCCGCCTACACGCATTTCGACGTCGCCACCGATCCGACGCTGCGCCAGCAGATGTTCGACCGCACCGAGGCCGGTGCCACCTTCCCGCAGATCTTCATCGACGGCAGCCACATCGGCGGCTGCGACGATCTCTACGCGCTGGATCGCGAAGGCAAGCTCGACGGCATGATCGCCGGCGAGAAGGCCATCTCATGACCGAGCAGCCCGCGACCTTTACCGCCGCGATGGTGCAGATGCGCACCGGCCTGCTGCCGGAGCCCAGCCTGGAACAGGGCCGTCATCTGATCCGAGAGGCGGCGCTGGCCGGCGCCGACTACGTGCAGACCCCCGAGGTCAGCAACATGATGCAGCTCAATCGCACCGCGTTGTTCGAGCATCTGCGCACCGAAGAAGACGATGCGTCGCTGAAAGCCTATCGGGCGCTGGCGGCCGAACTGAAGATTCATTTGCATATCGGCTCGCTCGCGGTGCTGGCGACGCCGGACCGCGCCGCCAACCGTTCGTTCCTGATCGGCCCGGACGGCCAGGTGCTGGCGAGCTACGACAAGATCCATATGTTCGACATCGACCTGCCGAACGGCGAGAGCTATCGCGAGAGCGCCAACTACCAGCCCGGCGAAACCGCGGTCATCTCCGACCTGCCGGGGGGCCGGATCGGCCTGACGATCTGCTACGACGTGCGTTTCCCGGCGCTGTACCGCGCGCTGGCCGAGAGCGGGGCTTCGTTCCTGGCGGTGCCTTCGGCCTTCACGCAGAAGACCGGCGAGGCGCACTGGCACACGCTGCTGCGCGCCCGCGCCATCGAGAACGGCTGCTTCGTGTTCGCCGCCGCGCAAGGCGGCGTGCATGAAAACAAGCGCGCCACCTACGGCCACTCGCTGATCATCGATCCGTGGGGCAAGGTGATCGCCGAAGCCACCGGCAATGAGCCGGGCTTCATCCTCGCCGAGATCGATGCGGCCCGGGTCACCGAGGCGCGCGCAAGCGTACCGTCGCTGCAGCACGGCCGCCGCTTCAGCGTCGCCGATCCCAAGGCCGGCCCGGACTATCTCCACCTCGTCCGTGAAGCAACATGATCCGCTACAATTTGCGCTGCGACCATGGCCACGCTTTCGAGAGCTGGTTCCAGAGCTCGTCGGCCTATGACAGCCAGGTCAAGCGCAAGTTGGTGAACTGTCCTTCCTGCGGCTCTGTGAAGGTCGAGAAGGCCATCATGGCCCCGCAGATCGGCCGCAAAACGAAAGGCCGCGCGGTCGCCGAGGCGATCGAAGCCGCACAGCCGGTCCCGACGGAACTCAGCACCGCCAATTCCACGCCGCTGATGATGGCGCAGGAAGCCGAGCTGCGCGCCAAGATCAAGGAACTGCGCGACCACGTGACGAAGAATGCCGACAATGTCGGCGAGAAATTTCCCGACGAAGCGCGCAAAATGCATTACGGCGATATTGAGCATCGCCCGATCTATGGCGAAGCGACGGCCGACGAAGCTCGCTCGATGATCGAAGAGGGCATCGAGGTCAGCCCGCTGCCGGTGCTGCCGGGCGATAGGAATTAGGCATTATTCGTAGTCTGTAGGGTGGGCAAGCGAAGCGTGCCCACCACTGCACGCGTGATGGTGGGCACGGCGCAAAAAGCGCTTTTGCCCACCCTACGTCACACCGCCACCAGCAGCGCGACGCCGACTACAATCAGCGCGATCCCCGAGACCTCGCGCGCCGACAGCGGCTGCTTGAACGAGTAGTAGGCCACGGCTTGCGCGAACAGCACTTCGACCAGCGCCAGGGTGCGCACATTGGCGGCGGCGGTGAGCGCAAAGGCGAGAAACCAGAATTGCGAAGCGGCGGCCCCCATTAAGCCGGCCAGCATCGAGGGCTTCCACAGACCGAGAATGTCGCGCAGTATTTTGGGCGCACGAACGACCAGATAGATCGTCAGCACCAGCGTCTGTACGAACAGACCCCACACCAGGGTGTAGGACGCCGCGGTGACGAAGGAGACGTCGGGCACCACGATGATGGCGCCGCGAAAGCCGACCGCCGAAAAGGCAAAGGCGGCTGCGGCCACGAGCCCAAGCACCGTGGGCCGCACGCTGGCGATGTCGCGCACCGCGCCGGGGCGCAACGCGGTGACCACGACGCCGATGGTCGCGATCAGGATCGCGATGACCTTCAATGTCGTCAGGTGGTCGCCGAGAAACACGAAGCCGAAGATCGCGGTCTGGATCGCCTCGGTCTTCAGATAGGCGGTGGTAACCACGAAGGAACGGTCGTTCATCGCCGCCAGCATCAAGCCGGTGGCGAGGATCTGGCTCAGCGCACCGAGCAGCAACCACGGCCAGAACGCGGCGCTCGGCCACGGGATGCGGTCGCCAGTGGCCGTGATGACCACCGCGAAGAACAGCAGCGAAAACGGGAAGCCGAACAGGAATCGGATATTGGTGGCGCCCCAGGTGCCGAGCGGACCGGTCAGCGAGCGTTGCATCGCATTGCGCGCCACCTGCCCCAGGGCGGCGACGATGGTGAAGGGAATCCAGAGTGTGGCGATGCTGAACATTGAGGGATTCGGTCAGGGCTTCAGTTGCGCGGCACCGTGACGGCCAGCCGTGCTGCGGTCAACCGCAACGGCGTCATAACAGAAGTGCTTGGGCTTCATCCGGCCTGGTATCATCTCCGCGGCGGCGCTCGCCGCCGCGGACGTGCGCGATCAGATGTCGTTCTTCGGCGAGGCGAAGATACAGGCCAGCGTCACCAGTGACGCCGCCAGCAGGTAGTAGCCGACATGGTTCATTCCGTAGTTGGCCTGCAGCCAGGTCGCGATGTAGGGCGCCAGCGAGGCGCCGAAGATGCCCGCCAGGTTGAAGGTGATCGACGATCCGGTGTAACGCACGCGGGTCGGGAACGGCGCCGCCAGCGCGGTGCCGATCACACCATAGTTCAGGCCGAACAGCAGCATGCCGATGGTGGTGAAGGCATAGATGCCGCCGATGCCGGAGGTCAGCAGCGGCCCCAGCGCGAACGAGAACAGCGCCACCGCGGCGGTGCTCCAGATCAGCAGCTCACGACGGCCGAAGCGGTCGCCGAGCTTGCCGGCGGCGACCGTGGTGAGGCCGAACAGCACCGATCCGTAGATCTGCACGCGCAGTGCATCGAGGAACGAGATGCCGACCACCTTCACATTGTACGACAGCAGGTAGGCCGTGCAGATGTAGAACAGCACGAAGGTCACCAGCGCCATGAAGGTGCCGAGGAACAGGCTGCGCTTGTGGTTGCGGAACAGTTCCACCACCGGCACGGCGACGCGCTCGGCCTTGTCGATGGCCTTCTGGAATTCCGGCGTCTCGGTGATCGAGAGGCGCACCCACAGGCCGATACCAATCAGCGCGATCGAGGCGACGAACGGAATCCGCCAGCCCCAGCGCAGCAGCGATTCCTGCGACATGAAGTGCAGCAGGATCCAGAACGCGCCGGAGGCCAGAAACAGGCCGAGCGGCGCGCCGAACTGCGGAAACATGCCGTACCACGAGCGCTTGCCTTCCGGCGCGTTCTCGGTGGCGAGCAGCACCGCGCCGCCCCACTCGCCGCCGAGGCCGAACCCCTGGCCGAAGCGGCACAGCGCCAGCAGCAGCGGCGCGGCGACGCCGATCTGTGCGTAGGTCGGCAGCAGGCCGATCACCACGGTGGAAATGCCCATGGTCAGCAGCGCCGCTACCAGCGTGGTCTTGCGCCCGACGCGATCGCCGAAGTGACCGAAGATCACGGCGCCGAAGGGGCGCGCGAAAAACGCGATCGAGAAGGTAGCGAAGGACGCCAGCAGCGCCGTGGTCGGGTCGGAGTTGGGAAAGAACAGGGTCGGAAACACCAGCACGGCCGCGGTCGCATAGACGTAGAAATCGAAGAACTCGATAGTGGTGCCGATCAGGCTGGCGAGCAGCACCCGCGCCGGGGAGTTCAAAGGCTTGGGGAGCCCTGCTGCCGCAGCAGCGGGCATGAAGCTTGTTCCGTCGGTCATATCGAGATCCGTGATGCGGTTTCGTCCCGCAGTCACGCGACGGCCAAACCAAGTGCAAAACCAAGTGAAGGCGCTCCCTTAGCGCAACTTGCCGTCAGGGCCTAGCGCATAGCTGTTCTGCCCAAGCGAAAAGAGAGCGTCGCCGTGAAATAAAATTGCGCGGAGGCAGCAGACGCGCAGCGACATTTCTCCACATGGGACGCGATCACGCATCCAAAGATCCTGATGATTAACCTCGTCTTTACCGAGGTTGCTAACCCGATGTTGGGTAACCGATGGTTATACAGGTTGCTGGAATTCGGACGGGATAATGCAAATCCAGCGGACAGGACCAATCGACGTTGGCCAAGCAGCCCCCGCGGGTGCGGCGCGTCGGCTTCGCTTCGTGCTGGAGCCGATCAAGGGCCTGATTCTGTGCGGCGGCCTGCTCATCACGGCGATCGTGATCGGAACCGTGCTGGTAGCGATCCACTTCCGCGACCGTGCCATTGATAGCAGCAAACGCGAGCTGGAAAACACCGTCCTGCTGGTGACGCGACACTTCGATCAGCAATTCGACGATCTGCAGGGCGTCCAGAACGACGTCGTCGCCTACATGAAGTCGGCCAATATCGACACCGACGAAGCCTACAAGAGCCTGATGTCGGGCATCGACGTGCATCGGCTGCTGCGCGCCAAGCTCGCCAGCCTGCCCTATATGGGCGGCCTCAACCTGTTCGACGCCGAAGGACGGCTGATCAATTCCTCGGAAGCCTGGCCCGTCCCCGACATCAGCGTGGCCGATCGCTCGCACTTCCAGACGCTCCAGGCCGCCAACGGTCCGCAAACCGTGCTGGCAGAACCCGTGATCAGCCGCGTGACGGGCGCCTGGACGGCGGTGTTTGCGCGCAAGCTGGTCGGCCAGAATGATGAATTCCTGGGCATGATCAGCCGTGGCGTCGAGCCCGTGCATTTCGAAAATTTTTTCGCTTCGCTGGCACTCGGCAAGGACGCCACCATCGCCATGATTCACCGCAACGGTACGGTGCTGGCGCGCTACCCGCGCAATGACACGGTGATCGGCCAGAACCTGGCGACGAGTTCGGTGTTTCGCAATATCCTGGCGTCCGGCGGCAGTTCCAGCGGCCGCTATTTGAGCCCGATCGACGGCGAGGACCAGCTCGCATCGGCGCGGCGCCTGAGTACCTCGCCTATTCTGATCGTCGCCACCAACAGCATGGCCGCGGCCCTGAACGACTGGCGAGAACAGACCCGGCTCGAGATTTTCGGCGCCACCCTTGCCGCGCTGGTCATTTTCGCCACCCTGTTCCTGATCGTGCGGCAATTGATCCGGCAGCATCGCGCGGCACAGCAGATGCTGGCGCAAAAATCGCAACACCTCGACACCGCCATCGATAGTATGACCCAGGGCCTGGTGCTGTTCGATGCTAACGCGCGCCTCGTGGTCTGCAACCAACGCTTCATCGACATGTTTGGGGTCTCGACCGACGTGGTCAAACCAGGCTGCCATTTCCGAGACCTGATCCGGCATCGCCAGGCCACCGGCACCTTCGTCGGCGATGCGGAAGCCTATTGCACCACGTTCCTGCGCAACGCGGCGGAGGGAACCGTTCACAACACGGTGCTGGAGACGCCGGACGGCCGATCGATCCAGATCCTGTATCAGAAGTCCATCGATGGCGGCTGGGCCTCGACGCTGGAAGACATCACCGAACGCCGCCGCTCCGAGCAGCGCATCGCGCATCTGGCGCATTACGACGCACTCACCGACCTGCCGAACCGCGTGATGTTTCGTCAGCAGATGGAGCGAGAAATCGCCGCGCTGCCGGATGGCGCGCAGTTTGCGATCCTCTACATCGACATCGACGAGTTCAAGGGTATCAACGATTCTCTCGGCCATGCCATCGGCGACGAGTTGCTGAAGATCGTGGCCACCCGGCTGCGCGATTGCGTCGGCGCGTCAGGCTTCGTCGCCCGGCTCGGCGGCGATGAATTCGCCATCGTGCAAACCGCCGTGAGCGGTCGCGACGACGTCATCGATCTGGTCGCGGGCCTGTATGCCGCGATCCGGCAGCCCTGCGAGTGTCTCGGTCACCAGATTTCCACCGACGCCAGCATCGGTATCGCCATCGCCCCGGGCGACGGCGCCGATCTGGACCAACTGCTGCGCCATGCCGATCTGGCGATGTATGGCGCCAAGGCCGACGGACGCCGCAACTACCGCTTCTTCGAGCCGGCCATGGATGCCAGCGCCAAAGCACGTCGCGCGCTCGAGCTCGATCTGCGCCGGGCGCTGGCGCATGACGATCTCGAGATCCACTACCAGCCGCTGGTGGACATCGTCAGCAACGAGGTGACGGGCTGCGAGGCGCTGTTGCGCTGGCGGCATCCGGTCCGCGGCATGATCTCGCCCGCGGAGTTCATTCCGGTGGCCGAGGAAACCGGCCTGATCGCCGAACTGGGCGAATGGGTGCTGCGGACCGCCTGCGCGGAAGCGGCGACGTGGCCCGTCGCGGTGAAGCTCGCAGTCAATGTCTCGCCGGTTCAGTTCAAATCACAGACCCTGGCGCTGAAGGTGGTGCAGGCGCTTGCGGCATCGGGCCTGCCGGCCAACCGGCTAGAACTCGAGATCACCGAAGCCGTGCTGATCCGCGACGATGAAACCGCTCTGGCGATCCTGCACCAGTTGCGCGCCATCGGCGTGCGAATCGCGCTGGACGATTTTGGCACCGGTTATTCCTCGTTGAGCTACCTGCAGCGCTTTCCGTTCGACAAGATCAAGATCGATCGCTGTTTCATCAAGGATTTGTCCGACATCGGCGGGTCATCGTCGATCGTGCAGGCGGTAGTGACCATCGCCAACGCCCGCCATATGGACACGACCGCCGAAGGCGTCGAGACCCAGCAGCAACTCGATCTGCTGCGGACGCTCGGCTGCACCCAGATGCAGGGCTGGCTGTTCAGCGCGGCGAAGCCCGCCGCAGAGATCCGGGCGCTGCTGCGGCGCGGGCCGAGGGTTGCGGTCGCATAGAGCAGGCTTCAATCGCGGATCGGCGATGCCGCGCTCCATATTTGCAATAGCTCAACCGAACAGCCGTCGAAAGAACCCGCGCCGCGGCGGCAGGACGGAAATGCCGTCGCGCAGTCCTTCCGCAAATTCGCTGCGGCCGATCGCCATGACGTCGAGCAAATACCCCTGCAGGATATCGCCGGCGACGGCGCGGCCGACGGCCTCGGTGACGTCCCGCCAATCGCCGGGATAATCGACGCCCAGCATCCAGCTCGGCCCGCCGAGGCTGGGACGCATCGCGCGCATTAGCCAGGCGCCGCGTACCCCCTGCAACACGCCAAGCTCGCGACCCAGCGCCGCGATCAGCACCACCGGCTTTTCCTTGGGGTGCCCGAGCAGTATCTCTTCAGATTGCTCGGTGACGATGGTTCGGTGTCGGGGATGGGCCATGCTTCATGTTCCGTTCAAAACGTGTCGCCGACACGATGTGTTGCGCGGCGGGCCCGCATAGGTAGGGACGGCATGCCCAAGGGTTCATCACACGATGATCAACGCTTCGTCGCGCACCGCCATTGCAGGCGTGGGCTTCCGCGATACAGTGGCGCCCTGCGCAATCGGAGACGGCCGCTATGCTGCGATCCCTTTCTGTCGTTGTTGCAATGCTGGGGGCGCTGATCGCGCCGGCGGCGGCACAAAATGTTTCGCGCGGCAGCGAATGCCTGGCGATGGCGGGCGGACCGCCGCGGGCCACGCCGGTCAGCCTGCGCCGCACGGCGGCAAAGGCGGACGAGGTCTCGATCACCTATGCCGGCCATTCCACCTATTACATCGACACGCCGGGCGGCGTGACCATCGCCACCGATTACAACGGCGTCTACCGGCTCGACCGGCTTCCCGATGTGGTCACCATGAACCGTGCCCACAGCACGCACTATACGATGTATCCCGATCCGGCGATCAAGCACGTGCTGCACGGCTGGGGCGACAACGGCCAGCCGGCACATATCAACGAACGCGTCGGCGACGTGCTGATCCGCAATGTCACCACCGACATCCGTCGCTACTACAGCGACGACGCCAACTCCGAGATGATCAAAGACGGCAATTCGATCTTCATCTTCGAGGTCGCTGGCCTGTGCATCGGCCATCTTGGACACCTGCACCACAAGCTCGATGAGAGCCATTTCGCCGCTATCGGTCGGCTCGACATAGTTATGGTGCCGATCGACGGCAGCTACACCATGTCGCTGGACGGTATCTCCGAGATCACCAAGCGGCTGCGCGCTTCGGTGGTGCTGCCGATGCACCGCTTCGCCACGCCGCTCGGCGACTTCATGCAGAAGATCGGCCAGCAGTTCGCCGTCGATATGAGAACCGGGCGCACCCTGCGGATGTCGCTGGGCGCGCTGCCGCGGACGCCGACGGTGATCCTTCTCGACGGCTTCTAAGGCGCTACGGAACCGGAAAGGCGACGGCATCGTCGATGCCGATGATCATGCCAACCTCGGCGCCCACAGGCCATCGCGTCATAGCGTCCTGGCCCGCCGACCGCACCAGCAACCGGTCGGACGCGGATTGCGCGCATTCGATATAGAGATCGACATGTCCGCCCTGGTACACCTGGGCGGCAACCCGGCCGCCGAAGGCCGAGGGCGCGCATATTTCGGCGATCTTCAACTGCTCAGGCCGAACGAACAGATCCACGGGCGTGGAGAGTGCGACGCCGCGCAACGGCGCCTCCGGTACTTTTACCCGCGCCGTGCCCACGGCGACCGTGCTATGCGCGCCGTCGAAGCCATCCAGCCGGCCGCGCAGCACATTGGCGTCGCCGACAAACGATGCGACAAAGCGATCGCAGGGCCGGCGGTAGATCTCTTCCGGCGTGCCTAGCTGGCGAATGCGACCGTCCGACATCACGGCGACCCGGTCCGACAGGCTCAGGGCCTCACCCTGATCATGAGTAACGAAGATCGTGGTCACCTTCAGCTTGCGCTGAATCTCGCGGAGCTCCACCTGCATCGAGGCGCGCAGGTTCTTGTCGAGCGCCGAAAACGGCTCATCGAGCAGCAGCACTTTTGGACTGATTACCAACGCGCGCGCCAGCGCGACGCGCTGTTGCTGACCGCCGGATAGCTGGCGCGGCTTGCGGCCCGCCATGCCGGCGAGCCTGACCAGCGCCAGCACCTCCTCGACGCGACGATCTCGCTCCTTTTTCGCGATGTGCCGCACCTTCAGGCCATAGGCGATATTCTCGGCGACGCTCATGTGCGGGAACAGCGCGTAGTTCTGAAACATCATGCCTATTTCACGCCGGTAGGTAGGTACGTCGTTGACGCGCGCGCCATCAATGCGGATTTCGCCGCCGTCCGGACTGAAGAACCCCGCCGCCAGATTGAGCAGCGTTGTCTTGCCGCAGCCCGACGGACCGAGCAGCGTCATGAATTCGCCCGACCGCACCGACAGCGAGACCTCGCGCAATGCTGTTGCGTCGCCGAAGCGTTTTGTCACGGCGTCAAAACGGACCGCGATGTCGTCGCCTGAGGAAGCCGTACCATTCCGGGAGTCAGCGAGATTGTTCAATATTCAAGACCTTACCCAGACCCAGGAACGCGTTGGCGAAAACGATCAGTACCGCAGTGCCGACGATGTACATCACCGAAAGTGCCGCCATCGACGGATCGGCATATTCCCGCACATAGTTGTACATCGCGACCGGCAGAGTCTGGGTACGCTGTGCGGTGACGAACAGCGAAGCGGTGAATTCATTGAACGACAGGATAGCGGCGAACAGCCAGCCGCTGACCAGGCCGGGCAACAGCAGCGGCAGCGTGACCGTCAGCAACACACGCGACGGCGGCGCGCCGAGGCTGGCCGCAGCGAGTTCATAGCTCTGGTCGAGATTGCGCAGCGACACGTAGACGCTGCGGATCACGAACGGCAGCACCAGCACGACGTGACAGAACACCACCACGGCGTAGCCGCGAGTCCAGCCGACCTGTGCGGCGAGAATGAGAAAGCCCAGCCCGACGGTAAAATGCGGGATCACCAGCGGCGACAACAAAATGCCTTCGATTCCTTTCTTGAAGCGGAACCGGTAGCGATCGAGCGCATAGGCGAACATCGCGCCGACCATCAGCGCGATCGTCGAGGCCCAGACAGTGACGACTAACCCATTGCGAAAGCCGTCGCGAAAATCCTGATAGGCGATGGCCTTGGCGAACCAGCGCAACGACCACGCCTGTGGTGGAAACGACAGGATCGCGCGATCGTTGAAGGCGGCGATGGTGACTACGGCGACCGGGAGCACCAAAAAGCCGAGGATCAGCAGCACGGCGAGCTTTCCGACAAAGCCGAGCAAGCGCTGATAGGTCGAACGCGGCATTTCAATGCGCCTTGAGGTCGTCGAGCGGGCGGGCGGCGAGGCGCAGCACGGTCAGCACCACGATAGTCAGCGCGAGGCCGGCCACGCAGAGACTGGCGGCAAACGGAAAATTGAAGCTGGCGAAGCCTAGCTGGTAGACGAGGTTGGAGATCATGTTGACCTTGCCGCCGCCGATCAGCTGTGGCGTCGCGAAGGCGCTGAAAGTCCAGGCAAAGGCCGTGGTGACGCCGGCGACGACGCCGGGCATCGATAGCGGCAGGGTGATGGTGAGGAACGTCCGAACCGGGCCGGCGCCGAGGCTTTCGGCGGCCTTCTGGTAATCGCGGTCGATGTGCGACAGCCCGGCGGCGAGCATCACCACCATCACCGGCATGGTCACATGCACCAGCGCCACGACGACACCGAAGGTAGTGAACATGAACTGGATCGGCTGCCTGACGATGCCGAGATTCATCAGCACCGAGTTGATAAACCCGTTGTTGCCGAGCACGATGATCCAGGAATAGGTGCGCACCACCTCACCGAGGAACAGCGGCGTCACGACGATCACCAGCAGGATGGATTTGAGGATCGCGTTCTGCGTCCGCACCAGCGCAAAAGCGAGGGGATAGCCGACGAACAGGGTGCAGATCGCGGTCAGGAAGCAAATCCAGACGGTATCGAGAAACACTTTTGCATAGAGCGGTTTCAGCAAATCGGAAAAGTTGGCCAGGGTGAAACCACCCGGCTCAAGCGAGCCGGGCACGTAAGCGCGCAAGCTGAATTGCAGCACCGCCGCCATGGCGGCCACGAGGCCGACTGTGCAAAGCACGGCCGGCGCCGTAAACGGACGGAGAAAGGGCTGCGCGTTCACGACGACAGGCCGCGGCTCGCCATCAGTTCATGATGTTTTCGGCGAACCACTTGCGCCATTCCGCGGTCTTCTCGGCACGCAGCTTGGCATCGATGTTGATCTGCTGCTTCCATTGCGCGGCAGTGGTGAACACGCCAGGCAATTTCGCTATTTCGGGATCGATCTTGGCGTTGAGCACTGCCGGGCTGCCTTTCTTGATCTTGGCGATCTCCGCCTGCACTTCGGGATCGTACAGCGCATTGATGAACTTGTAGGCCAGCTCGGATTTCTTCGTTCCCTTCATGATCGCCACGGTATCGACGCCAAGTACGGCGCCTTCCTTCGGAATCGCCAGCGTGATCGGCACGCCCTGCCCGATCATGTAATAGGCGTTCATCGACAGCACCACCTGCACCGGCGTCTCGCCCGAGGCCAGCAGTTGCTGGCTGTTGGCATCGTCGGTGTAGAACGCCTTGAAGTTCGGCTTCAGCGCCTTCAGCTTGTCCTCGCCCTTTTCCCAGTGCGCAGCATCTGCACCGGACAACATCGCAGAGATCGCGATAATGTGGCTCGGATCGAAATCCGGCGCGGCGATCTTGCCCTTCAACTCAGGCTTCCAGAGATCTTCCCAGCTTTCGAACTTCATGCCGGGCAGCAGGTCGGCGCGATAACCGATGGTGTAGACATAAGCCCAGGCGCCGAGATGAAACGGGCTGATGCGGGCTTCGTCGGCGAGATTCTTCGCGTTCGGAAGTTTCGCCGTATCGAGCTCTTCGAACAATCCGTCGGTGGCGTAGATCCAGCCGACATGCGAGGTGGTGAAGGTCAGATCGCTCTCAGGGGAGCCCTTCGCGAGCTTGGCCTTGTTGAGCCGATCTATGGTACCACCGGTGATGAACTCCACCGGCACACCGGTCTCGGCCGTAAACTTCTTGGCGACGGTGTCGGCGACCAGATCGCGCCAGCTACCGCCCCAGATGCTGATCACGAGTTTGTCCTGCGCCTGCGCCGGCACGGCGAAAGCAGCGACGACGAGAGCAAGCAGCCAACGCTTCATGTTCAATCCTCTGTTGGCGCATGAATTGCACCAGCTCTTTCACTACTCGTTGCGGAACGTGAATTCTCGCGTTTAGTGTATTGTGGATCGGCAGCAACCTGCTCCGATGGAGATGGATGATTGATGGCGACGTCCGATGAGAAGTTGGCGGATTTGCATAGGCCTTCAGAAATCCTCGACACCCTGAAACGTCTCGACTTCGGTGTTGCAATTGCCGTGCCGGACTCCTGGCTTGGCGAGATCCTGGTGCAGATCGAGGCGGAGCCGAAGATCAAGCTGATCCGCGCGACGCATGAGGAAGAAGCTCTGGCGATTGCCTGCGGTTCGCGCCTCGGCGGTGTGCGCACGGCGATGTTCGTGCAGAATGCCGGCCTGCTCAGCATGGGCGCCGGCATGGTGTCGCTGGCGCAGCGCTACCAGTTTCCACTCTTGATGCTGGTGTCGTATCGCGGCACCGTCGATGATCCCGTGTTCTATCATGTGCCTAAGGGGCGCGTGACCGAACCGGTGCTCAAGGGCATCGGCCTTTCCTATGCGATCGCCGATCGCCACCGGCCGCTCGGCCCGCAGGTCGAACGCGCGGCGACCTATGCCGAAGAAGCCTCGTGCCCGTTTGCGCTGCTGTTGTCGCAGGAGGATGTGCAGTGGTGAACGAGACCCGGGCCAGCAGAGCCGAATATTATAAGGTGCTTGCGGACAAGCTGCCGCCCAATGCGCTTGTGGTGACGTCGCTCGGCAATGCGTCCTACCTCTGGGCCGCGATGCATCACGCGCCGGAAAATTTCTACTTCGAGGATGCGATGGGCCTGGCGTTGCCCCTCGCCCTCGGCCTCGCTGTCGCGCAACCAAAACGGCCGGTATTCGTGGTAGAAGGCGACGGCGCGCTGATGATGCATATGGGATCGCTGGTCACCATTGGCGCGGTGGCACCTGGCAACCTGACGGTGCTGCTGATCCAGAACGGCGTCCATGCCGCGTCCGGAGGCCAAGCGCTGACGAGTTCGAAACTCGACCTCGCCGCACTGGCCCGCGCCGCCGGAATCGGACGCGCCGAGAACGTGGCCACGCCGCAGGCATTTGCCTCGGCAATGGGCACACCGCCCATGGGCGACGGCGCACGCTTTCTAGTGCTATCGACCAGGCCGGACGTCGAGGTTGTCCGGCCCCCCATCGCGTTCGACCCCGTGCTGACCAAGCACCGCTTCATGGAAGCCCTCGGCATGCCGCGTTACGTACCCACCATGTTCGGCGGCGGCAGGCTCGGGGGCGAATAACCTCAATCCGCCAGAATGCAGCGGCCAAGGAATTCGCGCATCGCGCTGCCGATCTCGGCGGCGTGGGTCTCCAGGGCGAAATGGCCAGTGTCGAGGAAACGCACCTCGGCATCGGGGAGATCGCGCTTATAGGCTTCCGCGCCGGCCGGGATAAAGGCCGGATCATTCTTGCCCCAGATCGCCAGCAGCGGCGGCTGATGGATGCGGAAGTAGTCCTGGAACGCCGGGTACAGGGCGACGTTGGTGCGATAGTCGAGGATCAGATCGAGCTGGATCTCTTCGGTGCCTGGTCGCGCCATATAGGCGATATCGAGCGTATAGCCATCTGGCGAGACCCGGCGCTTGTCGGTGCCCGTCAGGTACTGCCAGTCGCGGATCGTCGCGGGCGACAGCGATTCGCGGCAGGCTTCACGATGCGCGAGCGTCGGCTCGCGCCAGTAGGTCTGCCACGGTCCCCAGGCGTCGCTCAACCCTTCGAGATAGGCATTGCCGTTCTGGCTGACGATGGCGGTGACGCGCTCAGGATGCGCCATGGCCAGGCGAAGGCCGGTCGGCGCGCCATAGTCGAAGATATAGAGCGCGTATCGCGAGAGGCCGAGCGCCTCGGTGAAGCCATCGATGACGCGGGCGAGGTTGTCGAAGGTGTAGTCGAATTTTTCGCGCGATGGCGCGGCCGTGTTGCCGAAGCCCGGCAGGTCCGGCGCGATGACGCGATAGGTCGCCGAGAGTTCCGGAATCAGGTCGCGAAACATGTGGCTGCTGGTGGGGAAGCCGTGCAACAGCAGCACTACCGGCGCGTCGGCCGGGCCGGCCTCGCGGTAGAACACATCGACTTCGCCGACGCGGATCGTTTGGTAAGTGACGGTCATGCTGACTTCCTCGGGTTCGTGATCGTTTCCGTCCGACATGTATCGGCCATTGCAGAAATTTGCGGAATTCGCCTTGCCCGGAAGAGCTAATTGCCGATACTGCAACAATGGACCGGATCGATGCGATGACGGCCTTCGTGGCCGCGGTGGACGAAGGATCGCTTGCCGCGGCGGCGCGGAAGCTCGGCCATTCGCCCGCCAACGTCACCCGGGCGATCACCGCGCTGGAAGACTGGGTCGGCGCGCAACTGCTGCGCCGGACCACCCGCGCGCTGCATCTGACCGAGTTCGGCGATGGCTATCTCGCCACCTGCCGGAAGGTGCTGGCCGAACTCAATACGGCAAAGCTGGGCGCCGCCGCCCAGCGCGACGAACCGCGCGGGCTGCTGACGCTGACGGCGCCGCTGCTGTTCGGACAGCTACGGATTCGCCCACTGCTCCATGAATATCTGGACGCCTACCCCGAGGTGCAGGCACGGCTGGTCTCGCTCGATCGCATCGTCAACCTGATCGAGGAAGGCATCGACGTCGCCGTACGTCTCGCCCATCTGCCGGATTCAAATCTCGTGGCGGTACGACTCGGTCAGGTGCGTCAGGTGCTGTGCGCATCGCCGGCCTACCTCGCGCGCCACAAGGCGCCGAAGGTTCCGGCCGACCTGCTGCAGCACGCCTGCCTGATGGCCAACTCCGCCGCCGGAGTTGAGCCCTGGAGCTTCGCCCCCGGCCCCGGCAGCAAGCGCAAGGCGCTGCAACCCGTCGCTATCCGCCCGCGAATTTTTCTGACCGGCGCAGCGAGCGCGATCGACTCCGCGCTCGAAGGCCATGGCATTGCGCGGGTGCTATCCTATCAGGTCGAGGAGCATGTCGCCGCCGGCCGCCTGAAACTGCTGTTGACGAATTTCGAGCCGCCGCCGATCCCGGTGCACTTGGTGTTCGGCGCCGCAAACCAGGCGACGGCCAGACTGCGAAGCTTCATCGATTTCGCCACGCCGCGGCTGCGGGCGGGGCTGTCGGGAAGCTAGATCTCCTCGGCAACCACCATGTAGTTGACGTCCATGTCGGACGACATGCCCCAGCGGTCGGCCAGCGGATTGTACACCACGCCGGTCTGCTCGGTGATGGCGAGCTTGTTGCGCGCCAGATGGTGGGCGAGTTCGTGGGGGGTGACGAACTTGTCCCACTGGTGGGTGCCGCGCGGCAGCCAGCGCAGCACGTATTCGGCGGCCACGATGCCGAGCGCAAAACTTTTCCAGTTGCGGTTCAGGGTGGAAACCACCATCAGCCCGCCGGGCTTCAGCATCAGCGCGCAGCGATCGAGGAAGGCACCGACATCGACGACGTGCTCGACCACTTCCATCGCCAGCACGATGTCGAAACGTTCGCGGGTGTCCATCTCTTCCACGGTGGTGCAGCGATAGTCGATCGAGAGCTGCGACTTGTCGGCATGCAGCCGCGCCGCGGCGATGTTGGTGGCGGAGGGATCGATGCCGATCACCTGGGCGCCCAGCCGAGTAAACGGTTCGCACAACAGGCCGGCGCCGCAGCCGATGTCGAGGATGCGCAGGCCGGACAGGCAGCCCAGGCTTTTGACGTTGCGGTCGAACTTGCGGCAGGCGGCGTCGCGGATGTAGGTCAGGCGCAGCGGATTGATCTTGTGCAAAGGCGCCATCTTGCCCTTGGGATTCCACCACTCATCCGACAGCTTCGAAAATTTTGCGACTTCGGAGGCATCGACGGAGGACGCCGAGGCGTCCTGAATGTTGGAATGCGGAGCCATGGTGTAGGCGGTCCTATCGGGCAGTGATGTGACTGCGGAATGCCAAAGGGGATGCAATGGTCGGGATAGTCTGCTCGGCTTCCCCCATGGTCTCGATGGTGACATCGCCGTAGTTAAGGAGACGGCCTAAAATGCTCTGATTGACGTTGACGCTCGCCACCTTGTCGATCCCGATCTCGAAGGTCTTGCGGGTGATAAACCCCGTCTTGTGCACGACGCGCAAGTTGGTCACATCGGTCTCGGTGGTCCAGCGATGGAACCAGGCCTTCAGCGACCAATACAGCCCCGCCAGCGCTACCACCGCCGCACTCGCCAGACACAGCAGGATCAGGTTTTCATTGAGGGTCGTGCGCGACAGCACCAACAGGGTGCAGGCCGCAATCCACGCGGCAATGGCCGGGAGGTAGAAAATCCAGTGGGCGTTGGTCGAATACAACACTTTCTCGCCCGGCTGCAGGATATCGTCGATATAGCGCCCCATCGGCCGTCCTAAAACCCTGATCTTGGTACGTTCTACCGGTTGCGGAACCGGGGTGACTTGCCCCCGCCCGCGCCGCTCGGTATACGCGCCTTCTCGCTTGCGCGCGCGTGCGCGGTATCTTTACCCACTGTCGCCAGGGAATGCACCACTCGTCATGGGCCGTCTCGTTATGAAATTCGGCGGTACATCCGTCGCCAACATCGACCGCATCCGCAACGTCGCGCTTCACGTCAAGCGCGAGGTCGATGCCGGCCATGACGTCGCCGTGGTGGTCTCCGCCATGTCCGGCAAGACCAACGAGCTGGTGGCCTGGGCCACCGACGCCTCGCCGCTGCACGACGCCCGCGAATACGACGCCATCGTCGCCTCCGGCGAACAGGTCACCTCCGGCCTGCTGGCGATCGCACTGCAGGCGGTCGGCATCCAGGCGCGGTCCTGGCAGGGTTGGCAGATCCCGATCAAGACCTCCGATGCGCACGCCTCAGCACGAATCCTGGAGATCGACGGCAGCGAGCTGATTTCTCGCTTCAACGACCGCAAGGAAGTCGCCGTGATCGCCGGCTTCCAGGGCATCAACGCCGACACCGGCCGCATCACCACGCTGGGCCGCGGCGGTTCCGACACCTCGGCGGTGGCCATCGCCGTCGCCATCAAGGCCGACCGCTGCGACATCTACACCGACGTCGATGGCGTCTACACCACCGACCCGCGCGTGGTGCCGAAGGCGCAGCGCATGAACAAGGTGGCGTTCGAGGAAATGCTGGAACTGGCCTCGCAGGGCGCCAAGGTGCTGCAGGTCCGCTCCGTGGAAGTAGGCATGGTCCACAACATGCCGATTTTCGTCCGTTCTAGTTTCGACAAACCCGAAGACATCGACCCGCACGGCACGCCGCCGGGCACGCTGATCTGCAGCGAGGAGGAAATCATGGAAAGCCACGTCGTCACAGGCATCGCGTTCTCGAAGGACGAGGCCCAGATTTCGGTCCGCCAGATCGAGGACAAGCCCGGGGTAGCCGCCTCGATCTTCGTGCCGCTGGCGGCAGCCAACATCAATGTCGATATGATCGTGCAGAACGTCTCCGAAGACGGCAAGACCACCGACCTGACCTTCACGGTGCCCGCCTCCGACTACGTCCGCGCCAAGGAGACCATCACCTCGGCCAAGGGGACCATCGGCTATCAGCGGCTCGACACCGCCACCGATGTCGCCAAGGTCTCCGTGATCGGTTCCGGCATGCGCAGCCACGCCGGCGTCGCCGCCCAGGCCTTTGCGGCGTTGTCCGAGCGCAAGATCAACATCCGCGCCATCACCACCTCCGAGATCAAGTTCTCGGTGCTGATCGACGCGGCTTACACGGAACTGGCGGTGCGAACGCTGCATACGCTGTACGGGCTGGACAAGGCGTAACGCTCCGCCTCCGAGGCACTCGGGAAGACCGTCATGCCCGGCCTTGTGCCGGGCATCCACGCCCTCGCGGAACATCGTGGATGGCCGGTACAAGCCCGGCCATGACGAGTTTGGCAGCGGTTCCAACATCTCGCCACGCATGCACTCTCCCGCGCTCGCTACGAAGCCAGCGCGGGCTGACGACCGCGTCCAGATGGCAGGCGTTTTGCTTGGCAAAACCAGCGCCAATTCGCTATACGGCCTTGATGGGCCGCCATTGCGACTGGTGGCGCCGTTTCGGACAATCTGATTCGGTCCGCTTTTACGCCGCTTGTGGCGTG
>NZ_JAQGJD010000322.1 GCF_028290785.1 Tardiphaga sp.
GGGTTGGGGAATCTCAACATCAACATAGTCGAGCACTTCAGGGCCGCCGGGGCGGTGCACCAGCACAGCTTTCATGATTGAAATCCGAATTCGGTTGCTACTGGTCTGCCGGATTGATTCATGCGGGCCTTCATCTGAGCGAGGTGGGGATAGCCACCGCGCGCTTCGTCGCCAGCGCGACGAGCCGCGATACCGTACCGGCGGCCAGCGGAATCCCGCCTTGCATCCGTTTGTCCAATTCCGCGTAGCCGCGCTCGCCGGGCAGGAAGACTTGGCCGGTGTCCGATGCAGGCGGAAGGCCTTTGATCGCCTGGCACAACTCATCGATGTCGCGCGTGAAGTCTGTCTTCTCGCCGAAGGCGGACGGATCGACCGCGATCACCAGACCATTGAAAGATGACTCTGTAGAGCCATTCAGAGACGGGGCTATGATCGAGTTGGTCACCAGCACGCTGGACAGGATTTCGATCATCAGAGAGAGGCCCGAGCCTTTGGGACCGGCCATCGGCAATACAGCCTTGACGGCTTTGGGGTCCGTCGTATCGGCGCCGTTCTCGTCGACGCCCCAGCCGTGCGGGATGGTCTTACCCGCGTCGCTTGCCGCCATGATCTTGCCCAGCGCCACGGCAGCCGTCGACATATCCAGCAGGATCGGTCGGTCGAGACGTGCAGTCGGTGCGGCAATGGCGATCGGATTGGTCGAAACGCCCTCCGCTTTCGATCCGAAATATATCATTAGGGGCTTCGACGCCGTCATCACGATGCCGATCATGCCGGCCTGCGCGACCTTTTGCGCGTAGTAGCCGACCGCACCGGCATGCGTGACATTCTTTGCGGAGCACCAGCCGATGCCACTCCGCGTGGCCAACGAGACCGCCTTGTCCGCAGCGAGGACCATGCCCACCGCACCGGGTGCGCGATCGGCGTCCAGGACCGCTATCGCGCCGAAGTCGGTGACCAACCGCGGCTCGGCGTTGGGATTGATGATTCCGAGCTCGACCATCTCGACGTAGCGCGGGATGCGCAGGACACCGTGAGAATCCGCGCCGCGAAGGTTGGCCCACACCAGAAGGTCAGCCGTCTGCGCGGCATGGTCCGGCACGAAGCCTCCCGCGCGCAGCAGGTCGGCTGAAAAGCCCCGAAGGGCCTCGCTGTCAACGATCCGTTTGCCGACCGCACTCATGGTCACGTTCCCAGGGGCGAAGGGAAGAACTTGTCGAGCCACCCCTTGATCATGATCTTGGTGCGCGGAGCGTCCTGTTCCGACAACGGGAAATGCGAAGTCCCGGTCACGAGCATGAGCTCGGCGGGCATGCCGGCCTTCTCGAACAGCCGTATCGACTGCTCGGTCGGGGTGATGCCGTCGTTTGCAGTATGAAAGAACAGCGCGGGCCGCGGCGCGATATCGGCGACCACATCGTCGGCGCGGAAATTGTACATGCTCCAAGCGGTCTCAACGGGGATTTCCATGATCGCCTTGGGAGACAGATTTTTGCGCAGGGGTTCCGGGATCGGCACGGCGTCGAACCGCGAGATCCACATGCTCTCGCCTGTTTCGGCCTTGTGCTTGCGGCCTTTCTCGAGGAGGCCCGTAAATTTGTCCCAGGCTTCCGGCGTCGGATGTTGTCCGCGGAATTTGCGTTCGCCGTCGCCCCAGCCGCAGGAAGAGATCACGCAGGCGAAACGTTTGTCGATACCGGCCGCGTAGACCGCGACCGCCGCACCAAAACTATGCCCGACAACGCCGATCTTTTCGGGATCGACCTCCTCGCGACCGGCCAGGAAGGTCAGCGCGTTCTTAGCATCGACGACCTGGTCGAAGCATCGCACCTGGCCCCGCTCGCCCTCGCTTTCGCCGCAGCAGCGGAAATCGAAGCGAAGCGCCACATAGCCCATGGCTTCCAGCATTCTGGCCTGTATTTCGGCGTGCGATTCGTCTTTCGATCCGACGAAACCGTGCAGGACAACGAATGCGGGCAAGCGCTGGCCCGGCTTTCGCCCCTCGGGCACATGCAGCACTGCCGACAGCTTCAGGCCATCGGAAAAGAACGAGAATTTTTCTTGCATGGGGTCGTCTCCGGAGCGGTCCGCTTGGATGATGGCGTGATCCCGCTACAGGCGGGCGAACTTGGCGAGGCGAGGTTCAGGCGATCTTCGCGAACGGGAAATGGTATTCTCGCCATTCCAGCGGCGCCGGGGTGCCCCACACGTTCATGCAGCGGACGTTTCCGGGACGCTCCAGGTTGGTGATGACGTTCGGAGTGAAATCATCGTCGTCGGCGACGAGCGCCATCTGACCTGAACACTCGATCATCGCGCCGCTGGCATCGGTATAATAGGCGTAGGTATTATCGCCGGGGCGGTGCCGGCCCGGTCCCCACAGCATCTGCTTGTCGGACCGATCGAGCAGGTCACCGAGCTTCAGATAGTCGTTGAATTCGAAGAATTCGAACGAATAGTGATGCAGGCCAACGTCGCCCTTCACGATGCCCAGGATGTGATGCTGGCGGTTGCCGCCGTACATCCAGCTCAGGCTGTCGTTCACCATCTGCTCGGAAAGCTTCATCCCGCCAATGGCACTCAAATGCCTTCGCGTGGCCTCGGGGTTGGGCGTGATGAGGTTGACATGGTCCATCCGGTTCGGGCCCACGCCGTGCGTGGCATGGCGGCGGTCGTAGATTCCGTTGCGGATCGGCGTGTGGATTTCGAAGCGAAGGCCTTCAGGGGTGGCGAACGTCACGCCGGCCTTCATGCAGTCGAGGCTTGGTTCGCTGGACAGGATGCGGCAACCCGCCGCCTCGATGCGCGTTTCCGCCTCCCGCACCGCTTCAGCTGTCAGGGCCTCGAGGCCGATGGTGTGAGCGGAGTTTTCGTCGGCTTCGATCAAGACCAGTTCGGCGGCTCGCCCGTTCGAACTCAGCCATACCTGCCGGTCGTCCCTGTGCGTGACGTGCAGCCCCAGTATCTCGGTGGCGTCGCGGATGACGCCATTGATGTCCGTGGTGTTGATCTTCATGTGCCCGAGGGCATGAACCAGGTGCGACATCACCCTCTCCCCAATGATTTTTCTTGAAACACTGCTATCGCATCTGAACGGACAGTTCAACGATTTTCGAAAATTTTTGTACGATCTTTCAAGAGGGGTGCGCTGCGCAGGAAAGTGTTCTTATAATGCTTGATTTTAGGCTTTCACGGCAGGCGCGCCGATCTGGCATGCCTCATGGGAAGGCTCTTAGCGAGGCCTGTTGGTAAGCGGGGCGAGCCAATAGCGGACAGCGTCATTTTATTTCGAAATTTGATAGATCTGTCGTTCTCGGCGGCAAATCGCGGCTCTCAAAAGCGCGGACCTTGCCGATTGCCGCCGGCAGAATGCCAAGGAACGTTGTCGATCCAGCTATTTGACGGGACCGAGAACATCCTTCGCGTACCTGATGACGTTGTCTGTCGTGCTGCGAATATGCTTCTCGATCAGTGCAATGGCCTGGTCAGAATCGCGGCTCACCGCCGCCAGCATGAGCGCGCGATGCTCGCCCGTCTTGTCCCGGCTGACAGGCCGATAGGCGGCCGACAGGCTCCGGTACCGTTCCGAACGATCATAAAGGGAATCTCGAATCGATAGCAGCGTCGGCGACCCGCAGGCGCCGACAAGGGATTGATGAAACTCCTTGTGCGCGCTTCGCCAACTCGGATCTTCCGCCGGAGAGCCGGACATGCGCTCTTCGATCTTGCCCAAGCGATGCAAGGCCGACATGACCGCGATTTCCCATTCGTCACCGCCCTTGGCAATCGACTGGCGCAGCACGTCGATCTCGATCAGGACCCTGGCGTTGGTGACGTCGATGAGGTCCTCAAGCGTTGCCGGCGCGACGTGGAAACCGCGCTGCCCCTCCATGACGACAAGCCCATCCGCGACAAGCGACGTCAGGGCCTCGCGCAAGGTCGTGAAGCTGACGCCGAAGCTGGAGCGCAACGGCTCGAATTTAAGCGCCTCACTAGGCTTGAGCCGGCAAGTGATGATCTCCTCGCGCAGGCGATGAGTGACGTCGGCTGCAACGGTATTGCCGAACTCCTTGCGCGATTTAACGACTTGAATGTTCACGAGCGTTTCCATGTCTTCAAGTCAAACGGTCGGCAAAGTTTATACGCCGGCTAAACGACACGCAATTTAATTTTCGTAATAATTGGTATTTTCGAAAAATGGTCGCGGCGTGCCCTGTATAGGAGCTGGATCATAGCCGAACTCAAACAAAAACGGCCCGCCGTGGCGGGCCGTTTTGCGCATGACGCAGATCGCGGTAGCGTCCCCACGCTTGAGGCGGCGGCCTTAGAAGGCCTTGTTCGCCTCCGGCCGATGCTTGTTGCGCGGCACGAATCCGGACCGGGTGGCTTCGCGGGGATGGCGGACCCACACCTCGCGGTTCGGGTGCAGACCAGCTCCGCGGGTCGCCGGCACGGCGCTCTGCCGGGCGCGGTGCAGCAGGCGGGTGTCCGCGACACCACAATTCGGATGGATGCCGCCATTGGCCGCGACCACCTTCTCCCATGCCGCCTTGCGCTTGGCGAAAATGGCCGGATCGGCTAGCTGCGTACAGTTCAGCTCGTCATTATTGAGATCCGCGATGATCTCGTCGCCGTCTTCCACAAAAGCGATGGGGCCGCCGAGCGCGGCTTCCGGACCGACGTGGCCGATCACCAGGCCGACCGATCCGCCGGAGAACCGCGCGTCGGTCATCAGCGCCACGACGATGCCGCGCTCGCGGCACAGCGTGGTGATCCGCGACGTGGGATCGAGCATTTCCGGCATGCCGGGCGCGCCGACCGGGCCATCGTAGCGCACGATGACCATGTCGTGGTTCTGGAAACGCTCCGGCGCCTTGTCGAGCGCGTTCAGCAGGCCCTGCTCGCCTTCGAACACACGGGCCTTGCCGCGGAACAGGTTGTTCTCCAGCCCGCCCTCGACGCCGGCCAGCTTCAGGATCGCCGAGAATTCCGGCGACAGATTGCCACCGAGCACGCGCAGACCGCCGGTGGGCTTGTAGGGCTTGGCGACCGTATAGATTACCTTGCCATCCGCGGGCTTGGTGCCGAGGCGTTTGACCTGCTCGGCCAGCGTCTCGCCGGTGCAGGTCATCACGTCGCCGTTGAGCAATCCGGCCTCCAGCAGCTCGCGCACGATCACCTGCACGCCGCCCACCGCGTCGATATCGACCATCGAATACTTGCCGTACGGACGCGCGTCGGTGAGTACCGGCACGACATATTGCGCCAGATAGTTGAATTCCGCCGGCGTCATGACGTCTTTCCAGAAGTCGGCAAAGCCGGCAGCGCGCGCGATCTCGGGCGCATGCAGCGTGACATTGGTCGAACCGCCGATCGCCATCGCAACAATGACCGCGTTGCGGATCGAATCGCGGACCACGATGTCGCGTGGCTTCAGGCCCTTCGCCATCATCTGCGCCAGGTATTCGACCAACTGCTCCGGGAATTCCTTGAGGCGGCGCGGATCATCGGACGGCGGCGCCACCATGTGCAGCGGCTGCATACCGACCACGCCGATGAAGGTCTGCATCGTGTTGTAGGTGAACATGCCGCCGCAGCTGCCATAGCCAGGGCAGGCATGGCAGGCGATATGCTGGCGATATGCCGGATCCGGGTTGCCGGCGACCTGATAGGCGCTGACGATGTCGAGCTTCTCGCCGGTGTTCGGGTCTTCGCCGGGATGGATCGGGCCGTCCGACATGATGATCGCCGGCTCGTTATGTTCGAGCAGGGCGGCCAGCGTGCCGACCGGCGGCTTGTCGCAGGCGACGACGGCGATGGTTCCGGCCAGCCCGGTAGCGCTGAGATGTTCGCATAGCGCATCGTGGGTCACTTCGCGGCCGATCAGCGAGTAGCGCATTTCGCGCGTGCCGTTTCGAATGCCGTCCGACGTCGCGATGGTGTATTCCGGTTGCACCAGGCGCAGCTTCAACTGGCCCGCGCCATTGCCGATCCGGCTCTTGAGGCTGGCGTGGATCGCATCCACCTTGGCGGCCACGCCCATATAGCACTGGCTGTCGCCCTTGGTGCCGACCACGCCGACCGACGGCTCGTGGATCAGGTCCGGATCGGTGCCGAGTTCGCGCGCAATTCCGATGGTTTGAGCGGAGCGGCCCGGATGATGGTCGATGAGGACGACGGGGGACTTTGACACGGCGAATTCCTTCCTGGCGGCGGCTCTTTTGGTCGACAAAGGCCTGTCGCCCGCAGCAGCAAGGATGCGGCTAACACCTTGCGGCAGCGGGCAGAATGCCGACCGGAAATGGTCCGAAATCGGCTGGCCCAGTGCATAACCCCCGGGGAACGCAAACACAATCAGATTGAGCCGTTCTAAAGCCTTGGCTGACTTGCGCCGCCGGGCGCACGCTTAGGGGCAGGACAAGGCGCTTTCTGGCGTTCAGTCGGCAAACTGGTTCGCCGCACGAATGATCGGCGCCCAGCGATCAACTTCGCTGACCAAGGTCGCCTGCAGGGCGGCTGGAGTTGCCTGGTCCTGCGGGACGGTTTCGGTGTTGATGTCGTTGAAGCGCTTCACCAGGTCGGGGTCGCGCAACGCCTCCTGCAGGGTCTGCGACAGCTTCTGCACGATGGCGTCGGGCGTCCCCTTCGGCGCGTAGATGCCGTGCCAGGCGCCGACTTCAAAACCCTTCAGGCCGGCCTCGTCGGCAGTGGGCAGGTCGGGCATCGACGACAGCCGGGTTTTCGTGGTGATGGCATAGCCCTTGACCAGCTTGCCCGCGATCGGGCCGGTGGTGTTGGTGGTCTGATCGCAGGTCAGGTCGATCTGTCTGGAGATCAGATCGTTCATTACCGGCCCGTTGCCCTTGTAGGGTACCGCCAGGATCTCCTTGCCGACCGCCATCATGAACAGCATGCCGCACAGATGCGACGCGGCGCCGAGGCCGGCATTGCCGAACGTCATTTTGTCGCCGTTGGCCTTGATATAGGTCACCAGCTCGGCCAGCGTGTTGGGCGGCAGGTCGGGACGGCCGATGATGGTCATTGGCGCGTTGGTGACCAGGCCAATCGGCGCGAACGCCGTCTTGGTGTCGTAGGGCAGCTTGCGATACAGCGTCGCGGCCGTCGAGATGCCGATGTGATGGATCAGCAGCGTATAGCCGTCGGGCTCGGCGCGCGCCGCGCGCGCGGTGGCGATGGTGCCACCGGCGCCCGTGGCGTTCTCGACGATGATGGTCTGGCCGAGCAGCTTGGACATCGTCACCGCGGTGACCCGCGCGACGGTGTCGGTCGGGCCGCCCGCGGCAAACGGCACCAGCAAGGTGATGGGTTTGCCGGGGTAAGTCTGGGCGTGCGCCGCAGTGGTCGCCATGGTGAATGCGATGGCAGCAATGGCTTTCAACTTCATATTCGCCTCCCTGTATTTTGTTTTGTCTCGCTCATCGTCCGCTTTTGCGGAGGATGCAATCCGACGTTCGTTCAGATGTTGGAGCTTTGGATCGCCTCGACCACGGCATCGGTGACGTCCTGCGTCGTCGCCGTGCCGCCGACGTCGGGCGTCAAGATGCCGGCGCCCGAGACTTTCTCCACCGCGCGCATCAGGCGCGCCGCGGCGTCGGTTTCGCCGAGATGATCGAGCATCTGCGCGGCGGTCCAGAAACTGGCGATTGGATTGGCGATGCCCTTGCCGGTGATGTCGAACGCCGAGCCATGGATCGGCTCGAACATCGACGGGAAGCGGCGCTCCGGATCGATGTTGGCAGTCGGTGCGACGCCGAGGCTGCCGGCCAGCGCACCTGCAAGATCTGACAGGATATCGGCGTGCAGATTGGTGGCGACGATGGTGTCGAGGCTCTGCGGCTTCAGCGTCATGCGCACGGTCATGGCATCGACCAACATCTTGTCCCAGGTGACGTCGGGAAATTCCTTCGATACTTCCTCGGCGATCTCGTCCCACATTACCATGCCGTGGCGCTGGGCGTTCGACTTGGTGACCACGGTGAGAAATTTGCGTGGCCGCGACTGCGCCAGCCTGAAGGCGTAGCGCATGATGCGCTGCACGCCGACGCGGGTGAAGATCGCCACCTCGGTGCCGACTTCTTCCGGCAGGCCGCGATGCACGCGACCGCCGCAGCCGGCATATTCGCCCTCTGAATTTTCCCGCACGATCACCCAGTCGAGATCGCCGGTTTCGACATTGCGCAACGGCGAGGTGATGCCGGGCAGGATCTTGGTCGGTCGCACATTGGCGTACTGGTCAAAACCTTGGCAGATCGGCAGACGCAGCCCCCACAGCGTGATGTGGTCGGGTACATCCGGCGCACCAACCGCACCAAAATAGATCGCGTCGAACCTCTTCAGCTGCGCCAGTCCGTCGGCCGGCATCATGATGCCGTGTTTGCGATAGTAGGCGGAACCCCAATCGAACGTCTCGACGTTGAATTTGACGTCGCCAATGCGCGTCTGCAGGCTCTCGAGCACGGTCGTGCCGGCAGCAATGACTTCGGGGCCGATGCCGTCGGCCGGAATCGCCGCGATGGAATATTCACGCATCAACCGTCTCCTCATCTGTTTGCTGCACCGCGTATCGCGCGGCCAGAGTCACCCTGCGGCCGGGTGGACTGCGGCTCAATCGCATTGGTTTATATAAAAAAATGATATAATCCGGGACAGGGGGAAACCGATGGACCTGCACCAGTTGCGCTGCTTCGTGGCAGCCGCCGAGGAATTGCATTTCGGGCGGGCGGCGCAGCAGCTCGATATGATGCCGTCGGCGCTCGGCCGCCATGTCCGAATGCTGGAAAACGATCTCGGCACGCGTTTGCTGACGCGGACCACGCGCAGCGTGGCGCTCACCGACGACGGAGCGGCGTTTCTCAAGCAGGCGCACGAGCTGCTGGCACAGGCCGACCGGCTGGCGGCGACGTTTCGCGCCGGAGCCCGGGCCCGCGCTGCAACCATCCGCGTCGGTGCCATTGACAGTGCTGCGGCTGGCCTGCTGCCCGCATTGCTGCACGATCTCCGGGACCAACTGCCGGATATCAGCGTGCAGCTCGTGGAGGACAAAACCATGCGGCTGCTGCCGCGGTTGCTGTCGGGACGGCTGGACCTTGCTTTGGTGCGGCCGCCTGAAAGCGCCGACAAGCGCCTTGAATTCCTGTTCCTGTTTCACGAGACCGCGGTCGTCGCGGTGTCCGAGCGCCACCCGTTGTCGGCGAAACCGAGTCTTACGATCGCCGATGTCGCGGACGAGCCGCTGATCGTGCCCGAGCGCCGATCACGGCCGCACAGCCACGATCTGACCATGAAGCTGTTTGCGGAAGCAGGCCTTCGCGCCCACGTGGTGCAGATCGCCGATGAGAAGCAGACCATCGTCAATCTCGTCGCCGCCGAACTTGGTGTTGCCATCGTCCCCCGATGGACGTCGCGCATGGCCGCGCGCGGCGTCCGCTATATTCCACTGGCGATGTCGGCGATGAACAAGCTGCCATTGGCCGCGGCCTGGACACGTGGCACGCGCGATCCGGTGCGGGACCGGCTGATCAAGATGCTTCAGGCCAATCTGTCACGCTATGCGACCGAAGCGTGAAATCAGGCGATCGCAATGATCTTGAGGTCCTGACCAGATATGGCAACCACATCACCGACAGTTTTACCTATCAGCAAGTGCGCCACCGGCGAGACAAAGGAGATCGAGCCGGACTTCGGGTCCGCTTCGTCCTCACCGACGATCCGGTAGGTCTGCACACGGCCGTCGTCACGGCTGAAGGTCACCGTGCTACCGAAGGCCACGGCGTCGGTTGATGTGGGATCGGGAATCACCTGAGCCGTCCGAACCCGCGCCGCGAAGTAGCGGGCGTCCCGCAAGGGGCCGGCCGCTTGCCGGCGTCGTTCATTTACGTCCTCGATCTTCTGCGCCGTCTCGTAGGCCTCGCGGGCCTCATGGAGCTGAAGTTCCAGCGCCTTCAACCCCGCTTCCGTCACGAGGTTGGGATGCGGCGAAACCGGGCGGTCGGGCAGCAGCGTCTCCGAGGCCGTTTCGGCACTATCTTCCTTGGTGAAAGCAACGCTCACGCCGGAACTCCTTTAAAGTGAGACATATAGGAACGATCGGCCCGCAATAAAGCCGCGGGCAAGAAGCGACAGCGCAGGTGATGCTGGTCAGATACCTGCGCCCGACTCGATCCTCTCGTTGAGCTTCTGGTCGACGATCTGCACGGTCCGGTCGATGTGGGCATTGGTCATGCCCAGTTGATGCGAGATCAACTTCACCAGCAGATCGACCCGTTCGATGAACGGCGCGCCATTGGCCACCGCGCGAGCTGCCGACGAAGGCTTGAGCAGGCTCTCCGCCGCCTTGGCGTACTTTTCAAACGGCACCTGGTCCTGCGGGTCAGCACCCAGACGTCGCGCGATGGCATCGACGTGCTCGTAGATCGACTGCGAGACCTTCAGGTCGTCGTGTACCGCGTTGCGGATGGCTTGCGGCTCCTCGGGTGTGATGCAGCGATAGTTGCCCGTCAGCAGCATCGACCACTTCGCCAGCGGCACGAACAGCGAGTCGAACACCTTCAGTTTGACCGGAACATCCTGGCCATCGAGCTTTACCGCGTCGATGTCGCTCTCGAGTTCGCGAAGCACCTTGTTGTGCGCTTCATCGGCGAACACCGCCGCCTTGAAATTGGTCGGCAGGCCGACATGCAGGACATTCGCGGCCTCTTCCGGCGGGCGGAACGCCTGCGGATCGGGTGAGCACAGGGTCACCAACCCCGGCTTGAAGCGCTCCCAGACCTGGGCGTTGGTATAGGCCTCTTCGAGATCCATATCCGCGAGCGCCGGGATTCGCTTGAGATAGGGCAGGGGCGGCATGTTCATGATCGACAGACACGGCAAATGGGCGGCCGCGATCTTGATCATCAGAACCCGGATGGTGTGGTTGGTGTATTGCGGCTCCTGCATGGCGAGACCGACCATATCGTAACGCGACAGATCGACGTTGTCGGGCGACGTCGCATCCAGTTTGCCGGGCAGGTCGCGCGAGAAGATCGCCCGGTGGGTTGGCTCGTCACGCAGCTTGATGCGGACCTCGGTGCCGTCGCGGTTGATGAGTTCTGCGGTGTTTTTTCGGCAGACGAGGGTCACGTTGTGGCCGGCCATCAGCAGCTTGGTTGCCAGCAATGAGCCATACGAGGCTCCCAGAATCAGAATGTTGCGTGCCATGGTGTCTCGTCCCAGATTTTTGATCCCGTCCAACGGCTTGGCGGGCTTTTTTGCAGCGGACGCGGACCCTACTGCATCGCCGCGCGGCGATCCAGATGGCAGATTTTAGGCGGACCTGCGGTCCAGGCCGCCGGGCGGGGCCGCTGCGGGAGGGCTGCTCATTCGCGACAAGCCCATCAGATGGCCCGCCGCTCAAGTGCGCTTGTCGGGTTCGGTCAAAGCTCAGTGAGAACCTTTGCCGATAAAAATCTGGTAGAAGCTGGTCGCTATTTCAATCGCGATAAGTATGACGACAATGAGCTCCAGTCGAAGCGAGCGTCGGGTATCGATGATATCCGCCAGGGTCTCTGCCGTCTCGGCAATGACGGCAACCTTTCGATCGAGCGTCTCGACACGCTCTTTCAGTTCATATTCGTCTTCCAGGCGGGCATACAAGCGCTCGAGATCGGGGCGATCCCACAACGCGTCGGGCTTCTCCGCCACCGCCACGCGACCGGACACCCGGTGCTGAACCAGCAAAGCATTGCCGATCAGCTTCAGGATCTCGGTTCGATTGCGGCGGGTCCGTCCGCGGGTTGCCAACTCCGCCGCAAAGGGCTCGATGATGCCGAAGACTTTCGTCACCTCGCGCTCGTCGCTCGCCAGCGCCACGCTCTTGGCGAGGACGTCCGCGACGATCAGCATTCTCGGTGAGGACAGGTCTGCGAGCTTGATCGGGCCGCCTGCGGCGATCTGGTCGTCCGCCTTTCCAGCGATCTCGACCGTCGTGCTTTCTTCCTCGGCGACGCCGAGCCTGCCCATGACCCGGTTCGATATCGAGCTGAGAAAAGCAACCTCTTCCGCCGTGGTCGCGCCGACGAAAACTGCCACGCCATAGCGGAACAGAACGGCAGCGCCGCCCGCACCGGTACGGATAGCGAGGGGGACAGCCGAAATGATGTCTCCCTCAAAATTGGACGTGTTGATGCGATCACCAAGATGAAGGGCGTGCACCGAAATACGGCCAGCGAACTCTGAATTGATCATATCGAGGCCCTAGCGGTCGGGTGTGCAACGAAAGCGAATGCTTGCAAGCGGCGTGGGCAGATATTCGAAAATAATGTCGAATACCGGTTAGCGTCCGAAAGGCGGCAGCGGCGGAGGAGTGGCGGAGCCGGTGGCAAGCGAGCGTTGGACCATGATGGTATCCGCCCAGCGGCCGTGCCGGTAGGCGACACCGGGCAATAAACCCACTCTGGCAAATCCGAATTTCTCGTGAATACCAAGGGAGGCGACGTTGTCGGCGTCGATATAGCCGATGATTTGACGGAAGCCCGCCGCGGCGCAGACGTCGATCAGTTCGCGCATCAGGCGTTGTCCGATTCCGTGACCGACATGCGCATCATGGATATAGATCGAATGCTTGACCGTATAGCGATAGGCCGGTCGTTTGCGGAACAGCACCACATAGGCATAGCCGACGACTTCTCCGCCCCGCGTCGCCACCAGATGGGGGAAGCGGCGGCTGCGCAGGTTCTTGCGCCGGTCGCGCAGATCGTCGGGCTGCGGCGTCTCGGCGTCGCTGACGCCTTCGTCGATGCCGTGGCGGATATGGCGACGATAGATCGCGAGCATGGCCTCGACATCGGTATCGCGCGACGGCCGCACGACGATGGATTGTTCGCTCCCGTTCGGTAATTCTGTTTGCATACGTGCTCCGCTATTCGCTGACCACGTAGGTGTACAGCCGGATTACGCCGTTCGCATCCACCTTGCGATAGACACCCTGGATCTCGACGTCGAAGCCGGGGAACGTGTTGAAGCAGGTCTGGAACATCTTGAGATAGTCGATCATCGGCTGCGCCCGCTCGCTGAGGCGCTCGCCGGGCACGATGGTCGCGATGCCGGGCGGATAGACTACGAAAGGCGTGGTGGCGATGCGGCCGGCGATCTCGTCGATGGGCAGGTAATCGACGTCATTGCGGACCAGGCAGCGCGCGGCGGCGTGGGGCGAGATCGCGATCTCCGGCAGATGTTCGGACGCGAATTGCTTCGCCTGCAGGGCGCTGACATCGGCGTTGCGGAAGAAACGATGCATGTCCGCGCAGAGATCGCGCAGCCGTACGCCGGCATAGCGCGCCGGCCTGCGCCTCGCGAATTCGGGGATGGCATCTTCGAGCAGCGCGTTGTCGTCGTGCAGCTTCTTGAAGGCGACAAGGCCGCTGATCAGTGTGCCGGCCTTGCTGGCCTCGACGCCCGGCGTCAGCAAAAAGAGCAGCGAGTTGAGATCGTTCTTTTCCGGGACGATGCGGTTCTCGCGCAGGAACTGCGCCACCACCGGCGCGGGGATGCCGTGCTCGGCGTAGCCGCCGGTGGCGCGATCGAAACCGGGTGTCAGCAGCGTCAGCTTGTTCGGATCGGTCATGGCGAAACCGGCCGCCATGCCCGGGAAGCCGTGCCAGGCGGCGCCTGGCGCTAGCTGCCAATAAGACGGGTTGGTCGCCAACTGGTCTGTGCTGACGCTTTCCCAAGGCACATTATGGACACCACCTTCGTGGGAGGCGTCGGGAATCTCGACGCGTTCCGGCACGAAGGGCTCGAAGAACCAGCGTCGCTCGGGGCGCGTTTCCTTTTCCTCGAATTCGCGGCGGACCGCCCGGATCTTCTTGCGCAGCTCGATGCCGAGCCGGATGGTGTCGTCCCACAGCACTTCGCCCGATCTTCCCTTCATCATCTGCGCGCCGACGTCGAGCGAGGCGAACAGCGGATAGAACGGCGAGGTGGATGCGTGCTGCATGAAGCTTTCGTTGAAGCGGCGGTGCTCGACCCGCCGCTTCTGGCCGCGGATGTGGCGATCCTTCATGTGGATCTGCGACGCCTGCGAGAAGCTGGCGAGCTGCTTGTGCGTCGACTGGGTAGCGATGATGCCCGGCGAGTCCGGGCCGAGGTCGCCGAGCCCCATGGCAAAGCGGCCGGCATAGAGCGGATGGAACTTCATGAAGCCTGCCCAGGCTTCGTCGAACAGGATGTAATCGCAGAGATGGCCGATGCGCTTGATGATCATCTCGGCGCTGTAGATGGTGCCGTCATACGTGCATTGCTCGATCACCGCGACACGGAACGGGCGCGGGCGTTTCCAGGCCTCCGGATCGGTCACCAACGGGTTGGCGCGGATGCGCTCGCGCAAGGCTTCTTCTTCGAACGCCCCCCAGTTCATCGGGCCGATCAGGCCCCAGGGATTGCGTACCGTGGGCACGTAGATCGGCACGCCGCCACTGATCATCAGCGCGCCGTGCAAAGCGGCCTTGTGGTTGTTGCGATCGAACAGCACGAGGTCGCCATCGGTCACCAGCGCCGACAGCGCGACCTTGTTGGAGGTTGAAGTGCCGTTGAGCACGAAATAGGTCTTCTCCGCGCCGAAGATTTTGGCGGCCTCTTTCTGCGCCTGCAGCGCGGGGCCTTCGTGGGTGAGCAGGTCGCCGAGATCGAGCACCGAGTTGTCGAGATCGTCGCGGAACACGGCCTCGCCAAGGTGTTCCATGAACACCCGCCCGATCGGGCTGCGGCTGTAGAACACGCCGCCATTATGACCGGGGCAGGTCCAGAGCTGGTTGCCCTCTTCGGCATAGTCGACCAGCGCTCCGAAGAACGGCGTCTTCAGCGTCTCGGCGTACTGCTTCAGGCGGCTGACGAGATTCTTCGCGATAAAGGGCGGCGTTTCTTCCGACAGGAAGATATAGCCGTCGATGAAATCGAGCACCTCGACCGGGACGTCCTCGAAGCGCTTGCGGCGGATCAGCAAGATGATCGGGAAGTCGAGGCCGCGGCGCCGCATCAGGTTGATCAGCGCCGCCGTCTTGCCTTCCAGGCCTTTCTTGCCCCAATCCACCACCATGCAGCCGATTGCGGCGTCGGTCTGGACCGCGATCGCGGCGTCTTCAAGCTTGCGCGCCTTGACGACCTCGAAACCGGAGCGCTCGATCTCATCGACGATCTGGTTCAGGCGGACGCCCTCGAGATCGTCCGCGTCAAACGTCGGCATCGCGAACAGGAAATTGAAGCGCTTGAAATAGTCCATGTGGGCACCGGTTGTTTTTTCTGTGCGATGTCTCGCTGCGATACATGACGATTCGGTGACTAAGGCCACCAAAAGATGCTTCGGGCCGGAAAAGATACGAAGAGCCATTGGCCTGCTGCAGCGCGCGACCTCCGGTTGTAGCAGTTGGGGCGTTTTTCCACGCCACCTTGGTCATTTTACACGCCGATACGCGGAAGGCGGCATTTGGTCCCGCCCTGGCGCAAGTCCGGGCTCCGTCACACCGCTGACATTTCCATTTGCACATAACGGGGGATCGATCCAGCAACGGAACACTTCCATGACCGAGCACTCTGCAGACGACGCCCGCGCCATTCACGATCGCATTCGCGAAGAGATGCTGGACGGCTTCGACGAGGAATTGGAGCTGGAAATCGACGACGATCGGCTGGACGCGCTCACCAATGAAATGTCCGGCCACAGCCCGGCGGAGACCGTCGATCGACGTCGCTATTTCAAGGAGCTGTTTCGCTTGCAGGGCGAGTTGGTGAAGCTGCAGAGCTGGGTGCAGCATAACAAGCTCAAAGTCGTGGTGATTTTCGAGGGCCGCGACTCGGCCGGCAAAGGCGGCGTCATCAAACGGATCACGCAGCGGCTCAATCCCAGGGTCTGCCGGGTTGCGGCGCTGCCGGCGCCGAGCGAGCGCGAGCGCAGCCAGTGGTACTTTCAGCGCTACGTCTCGCATCTGCCGGCGGGCGGCGAGATCGTGCTGTTCGATCGTAGCTGGTACAACCGCGCCGGCGTCGAGCGGGTGATGGGCTTCTGCACCGAAGACGAGGTGCAGGAATTCTTCCGCTCCGTGCCGGAATTCGAACGCATGCTGGTGCGTTCCGGCATCATTCTGATCAAATACTGGTTCTCGATCACCGATGAGGCGCAGCACCTGCGCTTCAGCATGCGTATCGCCGATCCGCTGAAGCAGTGGAAGCTCAGCCCGATGGACGTTCAGGCGCGCAGCCGCTGGGAGCAATACACCAAGGCAAAGGAAGCGATGCTGGAACATACCCACATCGCGGAAGCGCCGTGGCATGTGGTGGAGGCCGTCGATAAGAAGAAGGCCCGGCTGAACTGCATCGCGCACCTGCTCGAGCAAATTCCCTACCAGGAAATCCCGCAGGAGCCAGTGCTGCTACCCGTCCGCGTTCGCAATCCGGATTATCACCGCACCCCAGTTCCGCCGGAGATGTACGTGCCGTCGCGCTACTGAACAAACGGCTGGGCCGCTCGCGCGAGCCGGCTTGTTGTTGTGCGTACAAGCGGCCGTCAAAGGACCGGGTCGATCAGCCCGAATTTGATCGACAGATTTTCCGGCAGGTCGGACATTCGGAAGCGGTTGGCCGGATCCACGTCATTGATCGCCGGCGGCTTCGGGGTGGTGTCCACCCGGCGCACCCATTGATCGCCGAGGATAAAGAGGGGATCAAGGTTCGTGCTTCCGGCGTCGTCCCGGACGTCGATGGCAATGTTGTCCAGAATCAGCCAGCGCTGCTCCAGGCGCACCGCCGCGACGGCGTGGTTCTCACGGGTGCCGCGGTCATAGGCGACCACGAGGCGAAGATCGTCCGGAGACACGCCGAGCTGGATCAGCGCTGCGTATTTGGCGATCGCGTAATCCTCGCAGTCTCCGGCGCCGGATGTGAAAGTCATCAGCGGCGTCGCCCAGAGCTCGGCCTGGCCGTATTGCGCGAGGTCGGTCATCGGACGTATCGCCAGATTGATCGCGCGATTGACCGCTGTGATGCGGGCGAGGCCGGTCAGGTTGCGGCTCGTCTCGATAAGGCTGAGGAAAAGCGTTGGCGCCGTGGCGCACGACGCGGGATCCCGACGGCATTCGTTCAGGGTCTGGTACTCCCTGGCAAGCCCGGTCTGGACGTCTTGCCATTTTCGGATCAGCCCGCCGCTGCTGATGCCGGTCGTCGCATTCCCAAACGGCTCGGCCGTTTTTTCGTCGGCGCCAAGGTTCGGCAAATTCCCGAACGGTATCGACGGCAAAGAGCGAGCGGCGTAGGAGCCCGATCGATCCAGTGCGGCCGATGCCGGGCTCCAGGCAGCCGAGAGGTTGAGACACAGCGCAATAGCCGGCGCCATGACGCGCCATTGAGAGAGTACCATTTAACGCCCCTGCGGCGGGGCGTTGTGCCGAGCTTGAGCTCGATCTTCCCTCGCTGCATGGACAGGGTAGGACTAACCTCTCTTTTGATACTTAAGAGCGGACCGGTGCCAGCTCGCCTTGCGAAAATTTGGTTGAGGTCGAATTAATCGGATTGCTAAATATTCTGGTATTAGTCGCGACGACGGTCATGCGATGCGAAAAGGCCGTGTTTCGGCTTCGGGCGAACCGCGGACTTTTCTAGCGGGCGCGCAAAATGGTTACCGATTTATGGCCGCTGTAACGCGAGTGTCGTTTCTGAACGCGGTCGCGAGTGCCCTATAACGGCAGATCGCTGCAGTCTTGGTCCGCAGGCTGTTCCTCAGCGTTGGGGTCGCCCGGCGCGGTCGCCCAGGCCAGTTCGACGAGCGTTACGATCCGGCGTCCGGCACCGTCCAACTGGCAAACGATCAGGCCCTGCTCTTCGATATAGGTCAACAGACGCCGCGCACGGCGCAACGAGTGCGAGCCGTAGGCACGGGCGATCGTGGCATCGCTCGGGCAGGGCCAGCCCTCCTTCGCGGCGCGGGCGATCATCATGAATACACCCTGCATGTCTTCGGGCAGAATGGAGGCGCGGACCGAGACATCCTGCCAGGTGTCGTCCTCCGCCATACCGGAGCTGAGCCCGGCGCGGGCGCGGGTCAGCATGTGACGGAAGTCGTTGAGATCGGGCACCGCCGATCCCAGGCCGGCAATACGGCAGCGGACCACGAACTCCTGATAGAGAACGCCAACGGCGCGGAAGCCTGCCTCGGGCTCGGCCATCACGGCGCGCAAAATGACGTCCACGCGTCCCTGCCGTTCCGCCAGTTGCTCGGCGCTGATCGGCTGCGCCACCGTTTCGGGCCGAATTTCCAGCGCCGCGGATTTAGCCGCCATCAGCTGGCCGAGCAGGTCCGGCGACGGCGGGGGCCGGCGCGGCTGCCGGACCGGTTCCGGCGGCGGAGCCGCCAGGATCATCGCATGGGCGTCCAGCGTCGCCTCCGGCAACGGCATCAGCCGCGGAGTGGCATTGCGCGGCTGGGTATCCGTCGCGCCGATGCGCAGCCCGAGGGGGCGGCGCGACAGCGCTGGGCCCAGCGCCATGAATTGGCCGCGCTCGAGGTCCCGGAAAGCTTCCGCCTGTCGCCGCTCCATGCCGAGAAGATCGGCGGCGCGCGCCATGTCGATATCCAGGAAGGTTCGGCCCATCAGGAAGTTGGAAGCTTCGGCAGCGACGTTCTTGGCGAGCTTCGCCAGTCGCTGGGTCGCGATGACGCCTGCCAATCCGCGCTTGCGGCCCCGGCACATCAGGTTCGTCATGGCGCCGAGCGAGAGTTTGCGCGCCTCGTCGGAAACCTCCCCGGCCACCGCCGGCGCGAACAGTTGCGCTTCGTCCACCACCACGAGCATCGGGTACCAGTGGTCGCGCGAGACTTCGAAAAGCCCGCTGAGGAACGCGGCGGCGCGTCGCATCTGGTTCTCGGCGTCGAGCCCCTCAAGATTGAGCACCGTGGAGACCCGGTGGATGCGCGCCCGCTCGCCGGCGACCTGCAGGCCCCGCTCGGTATGTTCCTCGGCATCGATCAGAAGATGGCCGAAATGCTCGGCCAGCGACACGAAGTCGCCCTCGGGGTCGATAATGGTCTGCTGCACCCAGGGGGCGCTCTGTTCCAGCAGCCGGCGCAGCAGGTGGGATTTGCCCGAGCCGGAGTTGCCCTGCACCAGCAGGCGGGTCGCCAGCAGTTCCTCAAGGTCCAGAGTCGCCGGGGCGCCTGCCGTCGTGTGTCCCATCTCGATCGCAACGGTCATATCGACTCAAAGGCTCCCTGCAGAGAGGGGGCTTACCAACCTGATCGCGGCCCGTCGAGCGCACGATGGACCTGCGCAGGCGTCGCGGCGGTCGATGATGTCAGGACAAGCCCTTGATCTTCCGGCAGGAAGTCGAGGCATCCGACGACATGCGGATGATGCCGAGCACGGTTTTCGTCACGGCGAGGTCCTTGCGGGTCAGGAACCGCAAGGTCGCGCGCGGATAGCTGTTGCAGAACTGCGAAAGCGTTGCCGCGGTGGCCGAAATGCTGTCCTGCTTGGGGACGACGGCGATGCCGCCATCTTTCAGGAGATAGGCGTCCTTGACGTTGGCCATGGCGGAAGCTGCCACGCAGGTCTTGAACAGTTCATCGTAGCTTTGCGCCGGCATCGGCAGATCCCCCGCCAGGCTGCCGAGCAGATATTCGCGGCTTTTGCCGCAGTTGTCCGCGTGAGCCGCGCCGCAGCCCAAGGCGAGGAACAGAAAGATGCCTGCAAGCCGCCTCATGCGCTAACCGCACCGGGAGCTGCCGCATGGCGATGTTCAGGGGCCGCGGTATCGATGGCCTCGCCAAGCTGCGGTAGTCCGTAGGTTTCGGCCGCGCAGCGTTCCCACGACAGCGTGCGCGCATGGGTGGATGCCCCGGCTGCGAGGATCGATCGCGTGTCGCTGTCCACCGCCAGTTCGGCGATTGCGGCGGCGATGGCCTCGACCTCCGGCGCCACGAGGAGCCCGCTTTCATCAGCCAGCACGGCGTCGGAGACGCCGCCGATCGCCGTGGCGACGCTAGGCAAGCCGGTCGCCCCGGCCTCCAGATAGACCAGCCCGAAACCTTCGACGCGGCCCGATGAGTCGGGAACGCCGGTGAGACAAAAGAAATCGGCTGCGCCGTAGATGTCGCGGATCGCTTCGTTCGACAGCGCGCCCAGCAGGCGAACGTCACAACCGGACGTCTGGATGAGACGCTGCAGTTCGGCGACGTAATCCGACTCGCCGTTCGGCCCGATCACCAGCCAAGTCATGCGCTGGCGAACATCGGCAGGAAGTGCGTTCAACGCGGCCAGCGTCAGATGATGTCCCTTGCGGCGCGTGATCCGCGCCACCGTCACCATCACGACGCGGTCCGGCGCGATGCGCTGAGCCTGACGCGTCGCGTCGCGGCCGGGTCCCGAACCGAACCAGAAGCCGGAGACGCCGAGCGGGATCGCCTTGATGTGCCGCGGATCGATGGTGAACCGTGCGCGGAACAGATCGCGCGTGTAACGGCTGTTGGCGGCGACTTCGGTGCGTGGTCCGAACACACCGGCTGCCCGGATCGCCAGACGCTTGAGCGGGGTCTGGGTCTCGTTGATTTCGGTGCCATGCACAGTCATCAGCAACCGTGCGGGGGTGAGGCGGCGCGCCAGCGCGACGGGAATGAAGAACGGCCAGTCGGCGGCATGCACAACGTCATAACGGCGTCGGCGGAGCAGCGTATCGGCGAGCCGGATTTTTGCCGGCAAATCCCGCATCGAATGCAGCCCGCCGCGAAACCGCTGGACGGCAAAGGGCAGAGCGCTATCGGCAGCGGAAGTGTCCTGCGCGTAGTCTGGCGCGACCACGGTGACGCGTGCACCCAGCGTCGTCGCAGCCGCGGCCAGCTCACGCGTATAGGTGCCGATGCCGCCCTGGGCCGGCGCGAACTCGCTGGTGAGCATCAGGATATTCACGCGTAAGACCTCACGCAGATGAAGCCGCAAGCGTCATGGCGCGCGAGTTCTGGATCTCCTTGTGGTAGCGGTAGACGCGAGCCAGCTGCGTGTTTGGCGTGAACGCCGAGATCGACTCGGCAATCACTTCCGGACTCATCGTGCCGGCCGCGATAGCATCGCGGACTTCGACGAAGCGCTGCGCAAGTGTGTTGGCCCTGTCGTCGATGGAGCCGGTGCGCGAGACGAGAAATCCGCTTTTGCCATCATGGATCACCGGCTCGAGCTGCGGCAGATGCATGGCGACCACCGGGCGCCCCACGGCCAGCGTTTCCAGCACGCAGCGCGGCATGCCCTCGAATTCGGAAGTGAGGATGCCGGCGTGGGCCGACGCCAGCGTCGCCGCCATTCCCGCCGCGTCCTTGAAGCCGTGGCGGGTCGTGATGTCTTCGATCGCAGCAAACTCCGGGAAACGGTGCGGGTCACTGGTGCCGATATAGTGAAACTCCAGCGCGCCCTGCAGCCGTGCGCGTAGCTGGGCGATCGTCCGGAACATCAGCGGCGGATCCTTGAACTCGTCGAGGCGCCCTGCGAACACGATCCGGAATGGCTGTCCCGCGGCGGGGAAGGGCTGCGGCTTGAAAATTTCGGTGTTGACCCAGGTCCACAGCGTATCGATCTTCTGCTTGCGGCGCGGATAGGTCTTCTGCAGCCGCTCGGTGATGAACGGATTAACGCACAGAAATTTTTCGCTCATCGCCACGGCAAAGCGCTCGCCCACATCGTGGACGAAGGAGTATTTCCGCAGCAGCGAATCCATCTGCATCTTCGGCGCGCCCTCGCCGTGCAGCATCTGGATGAACGGCAATCGAAGCAGCGCCGGCAGCCAGGAAAATTCAACGCGGCGCAGATCGATCGAGCAGCGCCGGGCGCGAATCACTTTCGAAACCGCGCCGAAGTGACGCAACAGCGCGACAAAGAACTGGCCCGTCAGCGACGAGCGGATCGTACGTGCGGCCTCGCGGGCCTGACCGTCGGAATAGTGCAGAATCGGCAGAAAATCGAAATTACGGCCGCGAAAGGTCAATCGATGAATTTCGCCGAGCTTCAGATCGCCGATCGAATCGACGCCGACGAACAGCAGATCCGTATCTTCCGGGTGAAAGGTAATGAAGTCGCGAATATAGGTTTCGAGGCCGCCGACTTTCTCACCGCGCGGGTCGAACGGATGAATCAAGCATATCTGGTATCGCTGCGGCGCATGGCTCACATTTCGCGCGCGCTGCGCCAACGTCAGAGTTGAGATCATGCGGCTTTCCTCATGCGTGCTTTGAATATCTGTGGAAGGCTTTGCGCCACCAGTTGCGGCACGGTGGCCACACAGCGGGCATAGCGGGGCGCGAGGCGCCTGGGATTCTGCAGCATGCGCCACGCCCACTCGAGTCCGTACTTCTGCGAAAATTCGGGCGCGCGGACTTGCGTGCCCGCGATGAAGTCCAGCGCCGCGCCGATGCACAGCAGGCCGGTTCCGTTCAGCGAGTCCAGGCAGCGGGCCGCGAAAACCTCCTGTTTCGGTGCGCCCAGCGCGACGAAACAAAGTTTGGCGCCGGAGCTGCGGATGGTGTCGATGGCGCGGTCGGCTTCATCGGAATTGGGATCAAAGCCGGGACCTGGCGCCAGCGTTCCCGCTATTTCCAGTCCATCATAGCGCTCGCGAAGACGCTGCGAGGCCGCGGCGAGCGTCGTCTCGTTCGAGCCGAACAAGAAAATCGGCAGCTTGTTCTTGCCGGCTTCGCGGCACAGCGGTTCGACGAGGTCGGCCCCGGTAGTTCGATCCGTCCGGCCGCCCAGCAGGCGGCTCAGAACGACGATCGGAAAACCGTCGGCTGTCACAAACCGGGCGCGACGATAGGCGCCGAGGAAGGCGGGGTTGTGCTGCAACTGATCGACATGGTCGAGATTGAGCGTGCAGACGCTGAAGTTGTCGCCGTGCTGTGCCGCGGACACGATGGCTGCGACACCTTCGGGAATCGAGTGAACGTTGACGGTAATACCATCGACGCTGAGGTCGAGGGGATGTGGATTTGGCACTTCCAAGGTGTCGATCTCCAATGACGTGGGCCGGCTTCACGGAACGAAAGCCAACAACATGTCCGTCGCGGCGGTGACGAAACGGACGATCGAAGACTCGCTTCGACGATCACGCCATCAAATCGATATATTGCGACGCAACGATGGTGATGTGCATCACAACACAGCCGCAATACCCGAATGATTTTGGAGTGAGCGATGAAAAAATTATCACGTCGACAAGCGATCGCTGTTCTTGCAGGCACAGTTGCAGCGGCAGGTGACCGCTCGGTGGCGGCCCCGTCGCAAAGTCTGGGAGAGATAGCAGCCTCAAATGGCTTGGTTTTTGGCGCGGCGGCGGGTCCGGTGATCGATAAGGACGCCGCCTACCGCGAGCTATACAAGACCCATGCACGCATTGTTACAACGGATGTTGCGATGAAAATCGGCACGATTGCCGGTCAACCTGGCCCTAAGCGATTCGAAAGCGCCGATCGGCTGCTAAAATTTTGCTCAGAAAATAAAATTCCAATGCGCGGTCATTGCCTGATTTGGAATGAGTGGGTCCCGCAATGGATCAAGAGCATGGGAACATCGGAAAGGCAGGCATTCTTCGACAGCTATATCGAAGAGGTTGTCGGGCGCTACGCGGGACAGTTGCACTCGTGGGATATCGTCAACGAGCCGTTCTGGCCCGGACACAAGGCGCCGGGCGGATACCGCCTCGGTCCATGGTACGATACGTTCGGCACCGGCTATGTCAGGCGCGCGTTCGAGCGCGCGGCGATGGCCGATAAAAAGACTAAATTTGTACTCAACGAGGCGCAGACCGAACGCGACGACGATGTCGGCCTCGCAGTGCGCGCCGGCTTGCTCCGCCTGGTCGATGAACTCCAGGACGCCGGCGTGCGGCTCCATGCGGTCGGCCTGCAGGGACATCTGCAACCACGCTATCCCCATGATCCCGCGCGTTTTTCGGAGTTCGTCCACAAGCTGGCCGAGCGCAAGGTGGAAATCTACATCACGGAGTTCGACGTGCGCGACGACACTTTCCCTGCCGATATTGCTACTCGCGATGCGATGATCGCCGAGACGGCGGAGAAATTTCTCAACAACGTGCTGCGGATTCCAGCGGTCAAGACCGTGATCGCCTGGGAATTGTCCGACAACTACTCGTTCTACACGGATGCTGCGAAGAAGAAGGATCCGCTAGCGGAGCGCTTGCCGCGGCCGTTGCCGTTCGATTCGGACATGCAGAAAAAGCCGTTGTGGTTTGCCATGGCGAGAGCTTTTCAGAGCGCGAAAAAGGCATAGGGCGGGTGTGAAGTCTCAGGTCCCGGATCTGGCGATCCGGGATCGAACCATCCCGTTGAGCGTCCGTGCGTAGAGCAGCGCCAGGACGGCGATGTAGATGGCGGCGCCGGCGGCGATATGCATCGCCAGCACGAGGGATGATCGTGCTTCCGGCAGCTCGCCGAGCACGGCCGCCATCGCCACGGTGGCTGTAGCAATTCGTAGCAGGTGCCCGATGGGAAGGGTGAGGCCGAACTTGATGAAGCCGATCGAGAAGCTGACGGTCGCCGCCGCCGTCGCGGCCAGCACCGTGGCGCCGGCGGCGCCGACGAGACCCCAGTACTTGATGCAGACCACGCTGAACAGCACCGTTACCGTGGCGTCGATCGTCGCTACGATGATCATCAAGCGTGTCCGGCTGTGCAGCAGAAACACCTGGTCGCCGAAATGGGCGCGCAGGTTTCGGATCGAGCCGGCTAATACCGAGAGTGGAAGGATTGCCAGCGTCACCTGCTGGAATGGCACGGCGATTAGCAGGTGGACGATTTCCGCGCGCAGCATGAAAATGCCGGCGATGCTCGGCGCCAGGATCGCGACAAGCAGCGCGCTGTTGTCGGCGAGCTGACGCATCGCGGCCTTGCTGCCGCCCTGCTCCATGCTCTTGACCGCGAGCGGAAACGCGGCCGCCGTGACCAGCATCGCTGCAACGGCCGCCGCGCGTTGGCCGAGGCCGTAACCGACCGCAAACAGGCCGGCGGCCGCCACGCCTTGCAGATCGTTGACGATAAAGCGCGAGGCGTTAAGGCCGACCCAGCCGAGCGCGCCGCCGATGATGAGCGGAATGCCGTAGCGCAACGCATGGTCGACAATCTCGCGGTCGACCGGCCAGAGCCGCCGGCCGTGGCCGATCACGGGCAATACGACGATGGCCGCGACCAGCTGTGCGATGGCATATCCCGCCAGCGGCCATTCCGCCGACTGGCCGAACATCTTGATGAAGACCAGGCCGACCAGAAAGCCGATGGCGGGGCCGACGATCTGCTGGATCGAATAGACGCCGATCTGCTGGCGGACCCGGGCGCGCTCGCCGATATAGAGATTGAGGGAACGGGTGATGACGTAGGCCACGGTGGCGACGAGCAGCCACGGCTTGGCGTCCGGCGCGATCACCAGCAGCAGGACGCCGACCATCACGGCGCTTTGCACGATCACCGAGGTCAACAGGATTGTGTTCTCGGTGCGATAGAAGCGCTCGGCGCTGTGCGAATCCTGGTAGCGGCCGAAGAATCGCAGGGCGTATTGCGACCACCAGGCGAGAAATCCGATCTGCAGCAGTTCGTGCGTCGCGGTGACCAGCGTGATGACGCCGAGCGTATGCTCGTCGACCACATGGGTCCACACGATCATGGCGACCAGTTGGAACAGCGGTCCGATGATTTGTGCCGGCAGATAGAGCACGGTTTGTCGCAGCAGCATGTTCAGGCCCCTAACAGTCGGGAGACGCGCGGTGGGGCGAATTTCCGGATCGCCAGCAGGGCGGCGACGCTGACGGTTGCCGTCACGGCGACGGTGATGAACGTATCCATTGCCGGACCCAACTGGCGCAGCCCGGCGTGATCGCGCAGCAGCATCACGACGAAGATGTGCCAGAGGTAGATGAAATAGCTGCCCGACCCCAACGCCGCGAGCGTGGGATGCCGGAACTCGGCTGTGAACAGCACCACGCAGAGCAGCGCGGCATAGAGGAAGAATGCGACAGAATCGTAGTCGGCCGCGTCACCGATCTGGAACTGGCGGACGCCGGCATATATCGCATACAGCACCAGCGTGACGGCCATGAGCGGCAGTCGCATCTGCTGGATCGCCGCCCTGACGCCGGGCATGGCCACCAGCGCGCCAAGCGCCGCAAAGCCGAACCAGAACGGGATGTTGCGCATGCGGACCTCCTCGACAAGCGAGGCGGAGTAACCGAAGCGGAACAGTAGCGGATCGAGATAGCTGCCCGCGAGCAGGCCGATCGCGATGGTCAGCATCAGGATGACAACCAGCCGCGACTCCAATGGCCGTTCGCCGGTCTTCGACGGCCGAAGCAGCAGCCACAACAGCAAGGTGCAGCCGGCATACACAAACACATAGTAGTAGACGAACACGTAAGCGAGTAGGAACCGCGCCGCGGTGGCCGCCGGTCGATGGTCCATCGCCGGGTTATGCAGCGCCATGTAGAGATAGGCGGCGATAAAGGCGATGGCGTAGGGAATCAGGATCGCCTTGAACCGTTTTGCCAGCGGCACGCGGCCAGACAGCATGGTCAGATAGCCCGAGACGAACAGGAAGATCGGCACGCAGGGTCGCAGCGCGGCGTCGAGCCAGGTCTCCCAGCTTGGCGTCAGCGGCTGATGCAGCGAGTGGATGCCGATCACCATCAGGATCGCGATGCCGCGCATGGTGTCGATGGCGCTGTCGCGGCTGGCGGCGTTGACGGCGCCTTCCCGCGGCCGGATCGGTAAAGCCTGTGCTGTCATGGTCATCGCGAAACGTCCGGATGGGGGGCGACGACGGCGCGGTTGCGTGCCCCCACATGGCGGTCGAACACGTCGTTGAGATATCGCCGCATCGGCGTTTCAAATCGGCGCAGCGAAAGCTGGCTGGCAATCGCGAGCACCACGACGGCGATCGGGAGCAGCGCCAGCCGGCCGCCCGGTAGATTCGGGGCAAGGTAGCGCGCGCCAAAGGTCAGGACGATGGTCGCGATGGGAATGTGCAGCATGTAGCAGGAGTAGGTAAGCTGCGACCAGCGGTCCAAGCCGAATCGTGTCAGCAGGGTGCCGCGTCCTGCGCAGTCGCACTGGATCGCCAGCACGGCGATGGCATAGATGGCCAGCAGGTCCAGCATTTCCGGCAGCCAGGAGCCGAACAGGATGAAAGCCGCGAGCAGCGCGGCCACGGCTCCGGGGATCGCAGGCCAGCGCGCGATCCGGTCGCGAAACAGATAGCAGGCGATGCCGAGATTGAAAGCCGGCAGCGCGCGAAAGGCGCCGCCCTGGTTGATCCAGTCGGCCCACGAACCGCTTCCCGTTAGATACGCGTAGAGACTGTTGCCCAGCGCCGGCAGCACCACGAGCGCTACGATGACCGCCTTGTTCCGGGTCACGATCATCGCGACCAAGGGGAATAGCACGTAGCAGAACATTTCCGCCGACAGCGACCAGCTCGGAAAGTTGAAGGTCAGCCTTGCGCCGTCGAAGGCATGCAGCAGCAGCAGTTGGGCCGGCAGATCGGAAAACGGGTACCGCGCGGGGTTGTCGGTCTTGGCAACACCGAAATGCAGTGCCAGCGCGATGACGACGTAAAAAGCGAGCGTCGCCAGGTGCAGCGGATAAATCCGCGCGAGCCGGCGCCAGATGAAGCGACCGACCGACAGGGAATCGCCGACCCGGCCGAGATACTGGCTGGCGATGACGAAGCCGGACACGACGAAAAACAGATCGACGAACAGGTTGAAGTGCCAGGTGTGATCGACCATGAAGCGCCCGACCGGGACGTCTTTCACATAGTCGGAATAGTGTAGGACCACGACGGCGCACGCCGCGATGATCCGCAGCGCGTCGAGATTTCGCGTGGAGTTGGTGGTGTCCTGCAAGCAGCTATCCCTGTCAGAATTTTGAGAGAAGCGACGTCGTGGCAGTGGCTTCGCGCTTACGGCGTGCCGCTCTGATAGGACGGGGCGGCGGAAAGCCGCCGTCCGGCGAGCCCGGCAATCAGGTCGATGACGTTGTCGCGGTCGGAGGCCGCGAGCAGGTTCCAGCGCTGCAGGTTCTGTGCGGCGAGGGTTACATGCTGCGCGCGCCACGAAGCGGACGACATCGCCGCCGCGATTTGTTCGGCGGCTGCGACCGGATCGGATGGTGCGATGAAGATGCCGGACTCGCCGAGCACTTCGCGGAACACCGGCGCGTCCGGCGCGATGATCGGCAGGCCGCCATATTGCGCTTCGAGCAGCGGCAGGCCGAGGCCCTCATCGTGGGACGTGCAGATGAAGAGGTCGGCGGCGTCGAGAATCGCCTGGACGCGTTCGGTCGATTGATAGCCATGCGGGGTCACGCCGGGGCTGCTGTCAAGCAGGCGCCAGTCGTCACCCCAGCCCTGCCGTCCGACGATGTCGAGGGTGGCGCCGGGAAATCCCCGGGCCTGCAGGGCGCCGACGATTTTGGCCGCGGCGACGAAGTTCTTCCGCGGCTCGACGGTACCGAGCGCCACCAGCCGCAACGGCCGTGGCAGCGCGTCACGTTCGGCGCGCGCTGCGGACTGGAGATTGAAGACATTGCGCACCGGCGGACGGTACAGCGTGATCTCGGCATCGGGCCGGCAATGCGCCAATAGCTTGCGCCGTGTGTCGCTGGAATTGGTCAGAAATCGGGGGTAGTGCCGCAGTGCCAGCTTGAACGGAGCCGCCATGTAGAGCCGGGCGCGGGTGTTGAGATCGGCGCGGCGCGACAGCAGGAAGTCGTCGTGCATGTAGGGCAGGACCCGCGCCGCGAACGGCCGCAACAGCGGGCTCGGCGGAAACCCCGGGCACAGCAGGATCGATGACGAGGTGGCGAGCCGCCACGGCAATCCAAACGTCTGTGTCGCCACCATCTGCGCCGTGCCGTGCGAGGTCACCGGAACGACATCGAGTGGCGCCAGCGCCTGCGGCGAGAACAGCTCCTGCGTGATGCGCTCGAGGCCGGTGACGTGACGTCCCAGATGGGTGTGGTCGATATAGATCGCCATGCGATGTCCTGGTTCGGCGTTACGCCGGAAGGGGCCGGTATCCGGAGTGGGGGGAGGGGCGCGTCTCGGCACGGCTGCGCTGCGGTTCTTCCGGCAGCAGCAGCGTGATCAAGATGACGAGCTGGGCGAGCTGGATGTTCTTCGACGAGAAGCTGACCGAACTCGCCGCGATCATCAGGATCAGCAGCACGATAGCCCAGGCGGCCCGACTCGATCGGCTCATGATTTCGGTGAAGAAGCACACCAGCCCGAGCGTCAGAAGGGCGGTATGAATGAGACCGAACTGGACGATGCTGGAGACCCAGAAATTCTCGATGCCGTAATTCAGGCCAAGCTGCGACTGCAGCGCGTTTACCCGGATCGGGTTCGGGCCCAGGATCAGTTCATGCCAATCGAAATACGACAGCAGGCTGAAAGTCGCATAGCGCGCCAGCGTGCTGCCCTTGTCGGACGAAAACCGCAGCAGCATCTTGTCGAAGATGCCGAGATCGAGCGCGGCGAAGATGCCGCCGGCGGCGACGAACAGCAGACACAGCGCAACGATCGCGACCAGCAGCGATGTCCGCTTGCCGCGCAACAGTTTGAGGGCTTCGACCAGCGCCAGGCAGCCCAGAATCCCCAGCACCGTCATCAATGCCGTCCGGCCGCCGAACGCCATCAGCGATCCCAGGCTGATGGTGATCAGCGGCAGTCGGACAAAGAGCGGGGGGCACAGGGCCGGGCGCAGCACCAATGCGAGCACATAGGCGGCGACGACGCCGGATGCCGTCAGGGGATGGCCGAGAAACGCCGATGCGCGCCATTCGCCGATCACGAGAACACTGCCGAGGGTCAGCGGAATCAGGCGGTGACCTGAAAAATACTCGTAGTAGCCGAGCATGACGTTGAGCAGGATGGTGGCGTGGATCGCCCAGATCAGCCATCGCTTCTGCTGCGCCGAAAGCCGCCAGATCACCAGGCACAACACCACGGGCAGCAGGAAGGTGTCGATGATGACCGTGAATGGACGCTCCAGCACGAACATCTGCACCAGCAGGCAGAGCCAGCAAAACAGGTAGACCAGCACCAGCCGGGATTGCGAAAGCGTCCGGTTGATCTCGCCGATCGGGTCGGCGTTGCGCATCAGGAGCAGGAACGAGGCCAGGAAGACGGCGTAGGTGGCCGGGTGCAGCTTCTCGTAGAAGCCGCCGCCGTTGGTCAAATAGTGGATGTGCCAGTTCGTCAGCATCCCCGAGGAGATCGCGAATATCGAAGCCACGGCCACTAGCATGAGGGCCGTCACCATCGCATCCACCAGCCGGGCCGCCGCGAACGGGGCGCGCCGGGCGGCCGGCCGTCGGGGGCCGGCCGTCACCGGCGCGCGATGATATTGCGCGCCGAGCTGCCGGGTGATGGGCGTGGACGGCATCACCGCGCGACGCTCGCCGCCGGCGTGCCGTAAGGCTTCAGATAGGCCGAGCTCCGGTAGTAGTCATAGAACTGCAGCTTGTTGAGATCGACCCGGGTCAGCACGGTGCCGAGGATACGGTCATGAACCGGCGCCAGCAGCTCCATGGTGTGCGACACGACCTCACGCGGGGTCTGGTCCCATGCCAGCGCCAGCACGATGCGATCGGCCAGTTCGGCCAGAGCGCGGCCATCCACCAGCGGCACCAGCGGCGGCGAATCGATGATGATCAGTTCGTAGCGCTGGCGGAGATGATCCAACAGATCGGTGATCCGTTCCGAGAACATCAATTCGGTAATGGCATTGTCGTCCTTGACGGCCGGCGACGGCAGGATCGAGAGGCCGGTGCTGCGGTCCAGCAGCAGCGCCTGCTCCAGCGAGGCTTCGCCCATCGCCACCTGCAGCAGCCCGACGTCGGCGTGCGGGCACAGCGCGCGGGTCAGGCCGGGGTTGCGCAGGTCGCCGTCGATCAGCAGCGTGCGGATGCCGAGCGTGGCCAGCGACAGCGCGAGATTGGCGGCCAGCGTGGTCTTGCCCTCGCCGTCCAGGGCCGACGTCACCACCACGATCTTGATCGGGTCGATGCGCAGCGTGCGCTGGATTGCCAGGCGAACCGCGCGGATTGCTTCGGCGAAGAAGGTACCGGGCTCCTCGATGGCGTAGCGCATCAACGGCGGCTGCAGCGACGGCGGCAACAGCCGTATGGTGCGGGGATCGTAGTTGTCGAGATCGCCGCGTCCGCGCTTGGCGCGGCCGGCAAGCTCGCGAACGCCGATCAGCGGCAACGCCGCCAGCGCCGGCAATCCGGAAATCTGCTCGGCCTGCTGCAGCGTCTTCACGCGTCCGTCGAGATAGTCGATGAGAAAGGCGAGCACCGTCCCGGCGCCGAGGCCGAGCATCATCGCCAGGCCGAGGATCAGCATGGTCTTCGGCGATGACGGGCGGATCGGAATGCTGGCCTTGGTGACCACGCGGGAGTCCGGCATTTCCAGGCTTTCCTGGGCCGAAGCCTCCTTGTACCGGGCGAGATAGGATTCGTAGAGCGTGCGGTTGGCTTCGGCCTCGCGTTGCAATTCGTGCAGTCGAACCTGCGCCTGGCCGGAAATGCTTGAGACGCCCTGCAGCTTGTCGAAGCTCTCTTTCAGCGACGTTTCCCGCGACAGCGCGATGTCATAATCATGCTTGGTGCTTTGCAGGATACGCTGGATTTCCTCGTTGATGAGGCGTTGGGTATCCTGCAACTGCGCGCGCGCATTGGCGACGAGCGGGTGGCGGGGGCCGTATTTGCTGGACAGATCGGCGCTGTTCTTGGCGATGTCGGCATATTGGGTGCGCAGCTTGGACACCATCTCCGACGAAATCACGGCGTTGATGCCGCCGGGATCGCTGCCCGATTTCGCCATCTGCTGCACCTGATCGAACTTGGCGCGCGCCTCGGCGGTCTGGACGCGGGCAGAGATCACCTTGTTGTTGAGGTCGGTGATCTGCTGGTCATTCACGGTGACGCCCTGCGACACCGCGAGGTTGTTGGCGGTGCGATAGTCCTCGACGGCCTGTTCCGAGGTGACGACGCGGGATTTCAGCGAATCTATCTGGCCGTTCAGCCAGTTCGCCGCAATCCGGGTGGCGTCATATTTGGCGCGAACCTGCTCTTCGAAATATCCCTCGGCCAGGGCATTGGCGATGGCCGCGGCCTTTTGCGGAACTTCAGAGCTGATATTGATATCGACGAGGAAGGTGGTTCCCTGCCGTGTCACCTTCATCCTGCGCTGAAGAATTTCCACCGAACGCGAGCGCGCGGTGTCTGCGGGATTGGATCCCTCAGCCGGCGTGCTGCTGCTGAAAAGCGCCTTGACCGGATCGAGCAGGCCGGGATGCGGCATGAATTCCGGGTCGCTGGCCAGCTTCAGCTTGTCGACAACACGCTGCAGGATCGCCACCGACTGGATCAGCAGCGTCTGGCTTTCGATGGTGGCATCGTCAGTGCCGAAATTAGACAGCACGGCCTGGTTGGTCTCGACCACATTGGCACGCCGGGGATCGACCAGCACCGTCGAAGTCGCGGTGTATAGAGTATCGACGCTCAGGACATAGGCCAGGGCAAGCGCGACCAGCGCCACCGGGATCAGCGCGACCGCCTTCCAGCGGCGACGCAGGATACGGGTCATCTCGCGCAGATCGACCGTTGGGGTTTTCCAGTCCTCAGCTGCATGGCTCGCCGGTTCGTCCGGCGCGCGATAGATCGGGTCAGAACTGCGCTGTAACATTGAGCCCCACCTGGTGTTTGTCGAAGCTGAAGGCCGAGAGATCGCTGTCGCGGTCGGTGTAACGGTGGAACAGCGACACCGCGGTGAAGCGGTTGATCAGGTATTTGACGCGGGCATCCGTGGTGATCACGCGGTCCTTGCGGATCTGCCCGAAGAAGCGGTCTTTTTCATAGGTACCGGCGAGCGATACGATGACGTTGCGCCGCAATTCGTAATCGAGGCCAAGCTGCACCGCGTTCGCCTGCACGCCGCTTGAACTGGTGGCGGAGGTTTCCGTGACGATCTGTTCGGCCTTGAAGTGGATATCGAGCAGCCGGGTCGGTCGCCACGTCAATTGGGCACGATACGACGGGCCCTCGATCACGCCGATGGTCGGATCCTCAAACTGCTGCCGCGCATAGCCGGCACCGATTTCGCCGGTAATCAGATGGGCCAGACTGATCGTGACGCCCGACAGCGTTCGATAGCCCTGCGAATCCAGCGACTGCGCCGGCGTGCCACGAATATTGCGCTGGTTACCTTCGAC
>NZ_JAQGJD010000330.1 GCF_028290785.1 Tardiphaga sp.
CGATCTGTGTAGACGAACGTTCCTCCCGGGAGCGATGATGTCTACTTGCGGTCTTGATTTTGGAACGTCGAACACGACGCTCGGCACCATGGTGGGCGATGTCCCGGTGCTCGCGGAGCTGGAAACCTGCCACATCACGATTCCGTCCGCGATCTTCTATGAAGTCGATGGCGCCATCCTGATCGGCCGGCGCGCGATGGAAGCCTATGTCGACGGCGCGCCCGGCCGCCTGATGCGCAGCCTGAAATCGGTGCTGGGCACCTCGCTGATCGACGAGACCACCAATACCGGCCGCGAGCGCACCTCGTTTCGCGACATCATCGCGTGGTATCTCGGCGCCGTGAAGCGCCGCGCCGAAACCGCCACCGGCCGTCCGTTGCGCAATGTCGTGCACGGCCGCCCCGTGCATTTCGTCGATAACAATCCGGTCAGCGACCGCAAGGCCGAGGCAACCTTGCGCGACATCGCATCCGACATCGGCTTCGACGAGGTCACGTTCCAGTTCGAGCCGATCGCCGCGGCGCTCGACTACGAGCGCACGCTGCATTCCGAAGAGATCGCGCTGATCGCCGACATCGGCGGCGGCACCTCCGACTTCTCCATCGTGCGCCTCAGCCCCGAGCGGCATCGCCATGCCGAGCGGCAGGACGACATTCTCGCCAATGACGGCGTGCGCATTGGCGGCACCGATTTCGACCGCCAGCTCAGCCTGGGCGTGCTGATGCCGCTGCTCGGCTATCGCACGGCGATGAAGCGCGCCGGGCTCGACGTGCCCTCGGGCTATTTCCACGATCTCGCGACCTGGTCGAACATCAACCGGATGTACGAATCGAAGGTGATGAACGAGGTACGCCAGGTCCGCTTCGAGTCCAAGCAGCCGGAACTGCTGGATCGTCTGGTCCGCGTGCTTGACGAGCAGCGCGGTCACACTTTGGCGATGGAGATCGAGGAGGCCAAGATCGGCCTGTCGGAAGCGCCAAAGGCCAGCATAGCGCTGGACTGGATCGAGCCGGGCCTCAAGGCCGGCGTCGCCCGCAAGGAGCTGGTCGGCCATACGCAAACGCTGGCCGACCGCATCACCGCGCGCATCGCAATCTGTTTGGCGCAGGCGGGGCTTGCAGCCGACGCCATCGACGCGGTGTTCCTGACCGGCGGCTCGGTGCAGCTCGCCCACGTCCGCAAGGCCATCACCTCCGCCGTCCCCCACGCCCGCGCCATCGACGGCGACACCTTTGGCGCGGTCGGCAAGGGACTGACGATCGAGGCGATCCGGCGCTACGGGCCGGGGAAGTAAGCGGAAACGAGCGCAGCGTTTTTCTTCCCTCTCTCCTGCGCGAAGCGAAGCTTCGCCGGGTGGGAGAGGGTGGCTTCGCGAAGCGAAGACGGGTGAGGAGTGCCACAAGCTCGGTCGCCCGGCGTTACCCCTCATCCGACGCGGGCTGTGCCCGCGCCACCTTCTCCCACAAGGGGAGAAGGGAAAAAGAGCTTGCCCCCATAAACGTCAGCCTGACTTCCCCTTTATTTCCAGCCTCTTGACAATAAAAGATGGACGGCCATATTTATCCCTATGCCAAAGATTTCGAACCGCGACAGGATTCTCAGCGAAGGCCTCAAGGTCGTGCATGCGCATGGCTATGCGGGGGCCAGCGTGCGCGACATCGTGCAGGCCGCGGGGGTGCCGCAGGGCTCCTTCACCAACCACTTCACGTCGAAGGAAGCCTTCGGGCTGGAGATTCTCGACCTGTATTTCGCCAACAGCCGCGCGCTGATGGCGGCGACCCTGCTCAACGAGGAACTGTCGCCGCTGCAGCGGCTGCGCGAATACCTCGATGGCAGCAAGACGCCGCTAAACAAGGACCAGATGCGCAACGGCTGCCTGTTCGGCAACTTCAGCGCGGAGGCCACCGACCATAGCGAGCTGATCCGGCATCGCTTGGTGGAGATTTTCGCCGCCGTCCAGGACAATGTCGCCGCCTGCCTGAAGGCCGCGGTACAGGCTGGCGAATTGCCGGCGGATTTCAATTGCGCCGACACCGCCGGTTTCATCGTGTCCTCGCTGCAGGGCGCCAAGCTGCTCGCCAAGGCCGAACGCAGCCCCGCCCCGGTGGAGCGCTTCAAGCAGGTGCTTTTCGGCCAGGTGCTGCGCTGATCGTCCAGAGTCGGATTAGGTAATAACGGAACGTTCCCCGGACGCGGTGCACTGCGCCGCTTCTTAGCAGCGTGGTGCGCCGCAGAGCCGGGGTCCCGGTTGCGCGAAGAAGAACCGGGGATCCCGGATCTGCGGTGCGGCACTTACGGCGATGCAAGCGCATCGCGTGACGCGCCGCACCGCGTCCGGGAAACGCTTCAATCCGGCGTATCCCACTCCACTACGCCGCTCTCTTTCCCTCGCCCCTAATGAAACTCGCTTCGCGCGGTAACGACGTTGCAGCGTGCATCGACGGCCACCGCCGGCCGGCCAGACCCGCGTGATGGCCCCGCCCGGGGGGCCGTCGCCAGCGGATCGTCGAACTGCAATCCGGCGGTGGCATGCTGCCGCGCGCGAGATCGGACGGCCGGATCGCCGCGGCATTTTTTGGCGGCGGATCATCGTCGTCGAGCCGCCGCAGCGCGGCCAGGATCGCGGCCAGCGCCACCGGGTGGTCACCGCCCGGCACCTGGCGCAGCCAGGGCTGCGATTCCACGGTGTGGGCGTCCGACGCCCAGGATGACAGGATGACCCGCTTCTCGGCCCGGCTCAGCGAGCCGTCGTGCAGCACCTGGTCGGGGTGCGTGAACGCCGAAGCGGGATGGATGAAGGCGTGAAAATCGATCGTACGTGGCGACGTGGAAAGATAGCTATCCATGCGAACCTCCCGAACTCCTTTCAAAAACGGGACGCCGATAAAACTACACAACCACCGCGCCGGTTCAAGGCCCCCGGCAATTTTTTTTGATATCGCGTGGCCACGCCAGCCGAAGTCTTGCGGCCTGCGTCCATCATCGCGCAGGCGGTCGTTCTGACTGGCCCGGTTTGGCCTGTAGACCTACGACATCTTCGCGCTGCGCGGCGAGCCCACCGCTTTTACAAAAGCTCACGTAACGCCGGTTGCATCGCGCCTGCAGGCCGTCCCAATAATGCCATTTACGTTAATCTAAAAGTCACCGCACCACTGTAAGAAAATACCGACAATATCTATTCTGCCCTCACCCGCGGCCGGGAGATGCCGTGCGTTGAACGCCCATAACCCTGTCGATCTTTCCGAGGAAAGTCATCATGTCTGACCGAGAGGTCCCCTCTCAGCGGCTGGAAAATTTTCCGGCGTTTGACGGGGTTCGTGGCGTTGCCGTCCTGGTTGTCGTCTTCAGTCACATGCCGCAGGTCGTGGATAGCGAGCTGTATAATATCGCATGGAAGCTCAATCAGGCGCCGCGGACCGGTTATATCGCGCTGGACATCTTTTTCGCCCTCAGCGGTTTTTTCATTACCCGGCTGTTGCTGCGTGAGCGTGCCACGACCGGCCGTATTTCATTCTCCAATTTTTACGCTCGCCGCGCGCTGCGAATTTTCCCCGTCTATTATCTTACCGTGGTCGCCTGCTATTTCCTGTTCCACTTTGGGACCTGGGATACTTTCAGTCTGCTGACCTACACGTTCAATTTCTATCACCCGTTTCATCCTGCGCCGCATCCGCTCGAGCAAACCTGGTCGCTTTCCGTAGAGGAGCAGTTTTATTTCTTTTGGCCGCTGTTGGTCCTGCTGGTGCCGCAGCGCTTGTTGAGCGTCACCACGGGCCGGGTGATTCCGCTTCTCGCGATCGTCAGCGGACTCGTGATCGCCGCGATTTACGGCGGCCAGGATAACTCGCTGTCTGGCGATCTGGTTTACATGTCGATCTTTACGCGCATGCTGTCACTGTCGCTCGGCGGATGGCTGGCGGTTCGCGAGTTCGAGAAACGCCCGTTGCATGGAAGGCCTTGCGTGCTCTTGCTCGCTGTCGCGATCTCGCTGCTGATTGCCGATCGGATAGGCCGGGACACCGGCTTCATCACGTCGCAGGCGGCCTACTGGACAGTCGCCCTGGTGGCCTACGCGATGATCAGTGTATCCTTCGTCAGCACGATTGTTTTTGATGATAGTATCGTCAAGCGTGGACTGACCAGGTTTCTATCGACGCCGATCCTGCGCGGCTTCGGCCGTATCTCCTACGCGATGTATGTCGTCCATCTCCCGGTGTTGTTCTATCTGGGCCTCAACGATGGTGCGCTGAGTGGCAATAAAGCGCCGCTGATGCAGGTCGTTCTCGCCTTCGCCATGACGTTTGCACTTTCCGTTGTCTCCTATTTCGCGATCGAGAGTCCGCTTTCATCCTTCAAGGCTAACTTTGGCGGAGCGCCGGGGCAGCCGGCGGAGAGCCCGGTCGTTGAACCCGCGATGACGAGGTAACCATCCGCATGAGGACGCGTTCCCGCCGGTCGCTCTTGATATAGCCGGCCGTCCGCCTCCCATTGCAGAATGAAGGCAAATGCTTTCCGGATCGGCGATCGCCTTCTCTGAAGATCGCCCGGCGCGACCATCGAACGATTCTGACGAATCGGGCTATAGGTAAATATTCCGAAATTCGCTGAGGGTAGATATCATCAACGTCTGTAGCCCATGGCCTGCCGCCGCTTGCCAATCTCTCGGCCAAGCGAGCAGGGTCGCGGTGGCCACCGAACCGAGGTTTCTCCACACAGTCTGTTCCCGAAATTGTTGTCGTAGCCAAGTTCCTCCCGTCGATCGTCATTCCGACTCGCCCCCTGCGATGCGCTTCTGTAATGATGCGTCGGGTGAATGCGGCCCGCAGAGGCCGCGCCGAACAACGACCGGGAGAAAACCATGAGCCAGACCGCCCGCGCGGATGCCGCGCGCCGCGCCGACAGCGCCGCCAAATCCGACATCGAAACCTCGACCATCCGCGCCATCTCGTGGCGACTGATTCCGTTCCTGGCGCTGGCGTATTTCTTGGCCTATCTCGACCGCGTCAATCTCGGCTTCGCCGCCCTCACGATGAATGCCGAGCTGAACTTCTCGCCGATCATTTTTGCCTGGGGCGCCGGCATCTTCTTCATCGGCTATTTCATCTTCGAGGTGCCCTCCAACATCGCGCTGGAAAAATTCGGTGCCAGCCGCTGGATCGCACGCATCATGGTAAGCTGGGGCATTATCTCGGCGCTGATGGCGCTTGTGTCAGGCGTCTGGAGTTTTTATGCGCTGCGCTTTGCGCTGGGGGTCGCCGAGGCCGGATTCTTTCCCGGCATCATCCTGTATCTCACCTACTGGTACCCGGCCGAATACCGCGCGCGCTTCCTCGCCGCCTTCGCCATCGCGGTGCCGGTGTCCACGGTGATCGGCGCGCCGCTGTCCGGCATGCTGCTCGGGCTCGATGGGCTGCTCGGCCTGAAGGGTTGGCAGTGGCTGTTCATCATCGAGGGCATTCCCTCGGTCGTGCTCGGCGTCGTCACCTGGTTCTATCTCACCGACAAGCCATCGCAGGCCACCTGGCTTTCGGCCGAGCAGAAGGCCTGGCTGATCGGCAAGCTCGAAGGCGAGCGCGCCGCCAAGGAGAGCGCCAACAAGATGTCGCTGCGCCAGGCGCTGTCGTCGCCCAAGGTGCTGGTGCTCAGCCTGGTGTATTTCGGCTTCGTCGGCGCGCTGTACGGCATGCAGTTCTGGCTGCCGCAGATCGTGAAAGCCTTCGGCTTCACCAATGCGCAGACCGGCTTCGTCACTGCGATCCCCTATCTGTTCGGCTCCATCGCCATGGTGCTGTGGGCGCAGCATTCGGACCATACCCGCGAACGCGTCTGGCATGTCGGGCTGCCACTGCTGCTCACCGCCGCAGCACTCGGCGTCTCCGGTGTCATGACCGATCCGACGCTGACGATGATCGCGCTCACCGTCGCCGCGATCGGCGTATTCTGCACTTTTGCTTTGTTCTGGACGTTGCCGACCGCGTGGCTGTCAGGCACCGCCGCGGCCGGCGGCATCGCGCTGATCAATTCGATCGGCAACCTCGCCGGATTCGGCGGACCCTATCTGATCGGCTGGATCAAGGAGCTCACCGGCAGCACCTCGACGGGACTTTTGGTGCTCGCGGTCCTGCCGCTCGTCGCGGGATTGCTGGTGCTGTTCGGCAAGCACGACACCGGCGCCGAATTTGCCAGGCCGGTGATCCGGCAGGCGGCGGAATAGTCGCCATCATCGCGATCGAACGTCGGTCGGCGGCGCCCAAAACACGCCGCCGCCAAAGCGCCTTCGTCCCCAAAGCCCGCAACGGAATTTCAAGTCTTGAGACCAAAATAAGGCAATCGGCCGCTCCGGCGACTTGACCATTTTGTGATCGCTGACGAATATTGACATTCGTCAGTAGTCAGTCCAGGTTCTTCTTCGACCCAGATCGAAGGAAGCCCAGCGATGTCCGGCCCGTCCATTATCCGCAGCGCCCGCAAGCCGCTCGCCGCCGCCCTGATCCTGCTGCCGGCCCTCGCGCTGGCCGGGTGCGGCCAGAAAACCGAAGCGAAATCAGAGCCTTCGCGGCCGGTGCTGGTGGCCACGGTGGCGTACCAGCCGGAGCAGCCTTCGCGCAGCTTCGTCGGCACCATCAAGCCGCGCGTCGAGACCGATATTGGCTTCCGGGTCCCCGGCAAGGTTGCCAAGCGACTGGTCGAGGTCGGGCAAACCGTTGAAATCGGTCAGCCTTTGGCTGTTCTCGACGAAGTCGATCTGCAACTGCAGGCCGAGCAATCCGTCGCCGAATTTACCGCTGCCACCGGCGTGCTGGCGCAGGCCGCCGCCGCCGAAGGCCGCGCCAACGAGTTGCGCGCCAAGGGCTGGTCCACTCAAGCGCAGGTCGATCAGGCCAAGGCATCCGCCGATGAAGCCCGCGCCCGCCTCAACCGCGCCGAGCGTTCGGTCGAACTGACGAAGAACAGCCTGTCCTACGCGACGCTGCTGGCTGATACGCGCGGCGTCGTTACCGCGACGCTGATCGATGCCGGCCAGGTGGTTGCTTCCGGCCAGACCGCGATCCGCGTCGCCCGCTTTGCGGAGAAAGAAGCCGTGGTCGCGATTCCGGAAACCCTTGTGGGACGGGCGAAAGATGGCACGGCCAGCGTCACGCTGTGGTCCGAGCCCGACAAGAAATATGCCGCGAAGCTGCGCGAGATCGCGCCCAATGCCGATCCATCGACGCGCACCTATCTCGCAAAATTCTCGCTGCCCGACGCCGGCGACAAGGTGTCGCTCGGCATGACCGCGACGCTGTCGCTGTCCGATCCCACCACCGAGCGTGTCGCGAGGCTGCCATTGTCGGCGCTGTTCAGCCAGGGCAGTGCGCCTTCGCTGTACATCGTCGATGGCAATGGCGATGTCGCGCTGAAGCCGGTCAAGGTGAAGGCCTATGAGAGCAACGATGTGGTGATCTCCGGCGGCATCGACGAAGGCGCCAAGGTAGTCGTGCTCGGCGTGCAGAAGCTCGATCCGGCGCAAAAAGTCCGCGTCGTTTCCGCGTTGACCTTTTAAAGGACGAAGCCGATGCATCGCTTCAACCTCTCCGCCTGGGCGGTCAGCCATCCCGCGCTGATCCTGTTCCTGATCGTGGCCCTCGGCTTTGCCGGGTTCTTCTCCTACGAGAAACTCGGCCGCGCCGAGGATCCGTCCTTCACGGTGAAGGTCGTCAACATCACTGCGATCTGGCCGGGCGCTACCGCCAAGGAGATGCAGGAGCAGGTCGCCGACCCGATCGAGAAGAAGCTGCAGGAGTTGCCTTATTTCGAGAAGGTGCAGACCTATTCGAAACCGTCCTTCACGGCGCTGCAGGTTACATTCCGGGATAACTCCCCTGCCAAGGACGTGCCGTATCTGTTTTATCTGCTGCGCAAGAAGCTCGCCGACGTGCAGGGCAGCCTGCCGCCGAACCTGGTCGGCCCGACGGTCAATGACGAGTTCAGCGACGTCGATTCCATTCTCTATACGATGACCGGCGACGGCGCCGACTACGCGCAGTTGAAGAAGACCGCCGAGGGTTTGCGGCAGCGCCTGCTCAAGGTCAGCGGCGTCACCAAGGTGAATTTCTACGGCACCCAGGACGAGAAGATCTTCGTCGAGTTCTCGCACGCCAAGCTGGCGACGCTGGGCATCACGCCGCAGACATTGTTCGATTCGCTGGCCAAGCAGAACGCGATCACGCCCGCCGGCACGGTGGAAACCTCGTCGCAACGCGTGCCGCTACGCGTCACCGGCGCGCTCGACGGCTACAAGGCCGTCGCCGAAACGCCAGTGGAAAGCGGCGGCCGCACCTTCCGTCTCGGCGATATCGCCACCGTCAGCCACGGCTTCGTCGATCCGCCGGATTTCAAGGTACGGCAGCGCGGCACGCCGGCGCTGGCGCTGGGCGTCGTCACCGCGAACGGCGCCAACATTCTCGACCTCGGCAAGGAAGTCGAGAAGGCCAAGAACGAATTCATGACCGCCGTGCCACAGGGCATCCATGTCGAGCAGATCGCCGACCAGCCGCTGGTGGTCGAGAAGGCCGTCGGCGAGTTCGTGCATTCCTTCGTCGAGGCGCTGGCCATCGTGCTGTTCGTCTCGTTCGTGGCACTGGGCTGGCGCACCGGCATTGTGGTGGCGCTGTCGGTGCCGCTGGTGCTGGCGATCGTCTTCATCGTCATGAACGCGATGCATATCGACCTGCACCGCATCACGCTCGGCGCGCTGATCATCGCGCTCGGCCTCTTGGTCGATGACGCCATCATCGCGGTGGAGATGATGGTGGTGAAGATGGAGCAGGGCTGGGACCGCGTTCGCGCGGCGTCCTTCGCCTGGGAATCCACCGCGTTTCCGATGCTGACAGGCACGCTGATCACTGCGGTCGGCTTCCTGCCGATCGGCTTTGCCAATTCCGCGGTGGGCGAATATGCCGGCGGCATCTTCTGGATCGTGGCGATCGCGCTGATCGCCTCGTGGTTCGTGGCGGTGATCTTCACGCCCTATATCGGCGTCAAGCTGCTGCCGAACTTCGCCGCCCACGGCAAGGCCAACCACGATCCGCACGCGGTCTATGAGACGCGGATGTATCGCGGCCTGCGCAGCGTCGTCGCGTGGTGCGTCGAACACCGCATTAAGGTCGTCGTGGCGACGGTCGGTATCTTCGCGCTGTCCATCGTCGGGTTCGGCCGCGTTCAGCAACAGTTTTTCCCGCTGTCGGAACGCCCCGAACTGTTCCTGCAATTGCGCCTGCCCGAGGGCACCGCCTTCAACGTCACGGAAAAATCCGTGCAGGAGGCCGAGCAGCTGCTCAAGGACAACAAGGACATCGCAACCTATACGTCCTATGTCGGCAGGGGTTCGCCGCGGTTCTGGCTTGGCCTCAACCCGCAGTTGCCCAATGAGGCCTTCGCCGAAATCGTGATCGTCGCCAAGGACGTCGAGGCGCGCGAGCGGATCAAGGCGAATATCGAAAAGGCCGTGAGCGAGGGGCAGTTGTCGGAAGCCCGCATCCGTGTCGATCGCTTCAACTTCGGTCCGCCGGTCGGTTTCCCCGTGCAGTTCCGCGTCATTGGGCCGGACACGGCTACCGTGCGCGAGATCGCCTACAAGGTGCGCGACGTGATGCGCGCCAACAAGAACATGGTGGATCCGCATCTCGACTGGAACGAACAGACGCCCTACCTCAAGCTCGTCGTCGATCAGGACCGCGCCCGCGCCCTCGGCCTGACGCCGCAGGAGCTCTCACAGTCGCTGGCGATGCTGATCTCCGGTGCGCCGGTAACCACCGTGCGCGACGGCATCGAGAAGGTCGGCGTGGTTGCCCGCGCCGTGCCGTCGGAACGACTGGATCTCGGTCGTGTCGGCGACCTCACCATCACCTCGCGCAACGGCGTCGCGGTGCCGTTGTCGCAGATCGCCAAGATCGAATATGCCCATGAGGAGCCGATCCTGTGGCGCCGCAACCGCGACATGGCGATCACCGTGCGCGGCGACGTCGTCGATGGCGTGCAGCCGCCCGACATCACGGCGCAGATCGCGCCGAAGCTGCAGGAGATCCGCGACAGCCTGCAGCCAGCGTACCGTATCGAGGCTGGCGGCGCGTTCGAGGAATCCGCCAAGGGCAACGCTTCGATCGCCGTGCTGTTTCCGCTGATGGTCATCATCATGCTGACGCTGCTGATGATCCAGTTGCAAAGCTTCTCGCGGTTGCTGCTGGTGTTCCTGACGGCGCCGCTGGGTATCGTCGGCGCCTCGCTGGGCCTCAACGTCGCCAACGCCCCGTTCGGCTTCGTGGCGCTGCTTGGCCTGATCGCGCTGGCCGGCATGATCATGCGCAATGCGGTGATCCTGGTCGATCAGATCGAGACCGATGTCACCCATGGCCTGACCCGGCGCGAAGCGATCATCGAGGCTACCGTGCGGCGCGCCCGGCCGGTGGTGCTGACCGCGCTGGCGGCGATCCTGGCTATGATACCGCTGTCGCGCTCGGCTTTCTGGGGTCCGATGGCCATCACGATCATGGGCGGATTGTTCGTGGCGACCTTCCTGACGCTGTTGTATCTGCCCGGCCTCTATGCGCTATGGTTCCGCAACAGCCTGGAGGAGCGCGGCTCCGGTGAAGATATCGACCATCACGCACCGCGACATCACGACGATCACGGCGCAATTCCGCTTGCCGCCGCGGCCGAATAATTGAAGATTGAGCGCTGACATGAGTCTCGTTCCCGATACTGTCGAAGCCGACATGCAGGCCCGCATCATCGTGGTGGCGGAGAAGCTGTTTCGCGAGATCGGCTACCAGAAGACCACCGTGGCCGACATTGCCAAGGTGATGCGGATGAGCCCCGCCAACGTCTATCGCTTCTTCGACTCGAAGAAGTCGATCAACGCGGCGGTAGCGCGGCGGCTGATGGGCGAGGTCGAGGACGCCGCCCGCATCATCGTTGCGACGTACGAGCCAGCGCCGCAGCGGCTGCGGGAATTGCTGGCCTCGATCCACCGGATGAATGCCGAGCGTTATGTCGGCGATTCCAAGCTGCACGAGATGGTGGCCATCGCCATGGAGGAAAGCTGGGACGTCTGCACCGCGCATATGGAGATGATCACCGTCAATATCGCCGAGGTGATTGCGGACGGCACAGCGACCGGCGAATTCCATGCGCCGGATGTGCCGCTGGCGGCGATGTGCGCCTGCACGGCCATGCTGCGGTTCTTTCACCCGCAGATGATCGCGCAATGCGCCGACAAGCCGGGTCCGACCCTCGAACAGATGATCGACTTCGTGCTTGCCGGGCTGGCGCCGCGCGGCTAGACGACAGCGCGACCATCAGCCCGGGGGATTTCGCGTGAACGCCAGCGACCTGCATTCTTACCAGCCCAAGGACGGCCACGGCCTCAAGCACGACCCCTTCAACGCCATCATCGGCCCGCGCCCGATCGGCTGGATCTCGTCGCGCGACGCCAACGGCCACGTCAACCTGGCGCCCTACAGCTTTTTCAACGCCTTCAGCTACGTGCCGCCGATCATCGGCTTTTCCAGCACCTCGCGGAAGGACAGCATCCATAACATCGAAAGCACCCGCGAATTCGTCTGGAATCTGGTGACTAGGGATTTGGCGACGCACATGAACGCGACCGCCGCCCATGTCGCGCCGGAAGTCGATGAATTCACCATCGCCGGGCTGACCGCGGTGCCAAGCACACTGGTCGATGTGCCGCGCGTCGGCGAAGCGCGCGTCGCGTTCGAGTGCAAGGTGACGCAGATCCTGCAGCTAGAGGGCGCGGACGGCCACAAGTCGAATTCTTGGATCACGTTCGGCGAGGTCGTCGCCGTGCATATCGACAAGACCCTGATCGTGGACGGCGTCTATCAAACCGCCTTGGCCGGCCCGATCCTGCGCGCCGGCCGCCGCGGCGACTATTTCCATATCAAGCAGGAAAACATGTTCGAGATGAACCGGCCGGATTGAGGTCGCGTCGTCCGCGGGCCGGGCTCCGGCTCTCCACGAGTCGTCCCCGCGAAGGCGGGGACCCATACCCGCCGACTTCTCGATTAATCGCGGGAAGCAGTGGCGTTTCTTCTTTGGCGTCAGAGCTTATGGCTCCCCGCCTTCGCGGGGACGACACCTGAGCCACGCCGTGACGACAGGTCACGGCGCGGCACCGCGCAATTCCGGAACCGTTGCGGTATCCTGTCGTTAAGGATGGCTCGGCTTCCGTCCGATAAGTCGGTAAATCCATGTAGAAACATCGGTGCATCTCGCCAGCCAGAGCATGCGATTCGGCTGCTGCTCCCCCGGATCGGCGGCCATTCGATCCCGGAGGATTTCGCCATGAACCCATCCAACCTGCGCCGCGATTTCATCACCAAGCCGATCTTCGGCTGGGCCAAGGGCGTGCTGCCGACCATGTCGGCCACCGAAAGGGAAGCACTGGAGGCCGGCGATACCTGGTGGGACGCCGACCTGTTCACCGGCAACCCAGACTGGGCCAAGCTGCTGGCGGTCAAGCCGGCGAAGCTCACCGCCGAAGAACAGGCCTTCATGACCGGCCCGGTGGACGCGCTTTGCGCGATGCTCGACGACTGGAAAATCAACTGGGAACTGCGCGACCTGCCGCCGGAAGTCTGGGACTTCATCAAGCGCGAAAAATTCTTCGGCATGATCATTCCGAAGGAGTATGGCGGGCTCGGCTTCTCGCCGTTCGCGCATTCCGAGATCGTGCGGAAAATCTCGTCACGCTCGGTGGTCGCTGCCGTCACCGTGATGGTGCCGAACTCGCTGGGACCCGGCGAGCTCCTGATGAAATTCGGCACCGATGCGCAACGCCAGAAGTGGCTGCCGTCGCTGGCCGACGGCCGCGACATTCCCTGCTTCGGCCTGACCAGCCCGGAAGCCGGCTCCGACGCTGCCTCAATGGTCGACAGTGGCATCATCTGCAAGGGCACCTTCGAGGGTCAGGAAGTGCTCGGCCTGCGCCTGAACTGGCACAAGCGCTACATCACGCTCGGCCCGGTCGCGACGCTGATCGGCCTGGCGTTCAAGGCCTACGACCCCGATCACCTCGTCGGCGATCAGGAGGAGCTCGGCATCACCGTGGCGCTGATCCCGTCGCACCTCGAAGGCGTCGATATCGGCCGCCGCCATCTGCCTTCGATGCAGGTGTTCCAGAACGGCCCGAACTGGGGCCGCGATGTGTTCATTCCGATGGACTACATCATCGGCGGACAGGAGCGCCTGGGCCAGGGCTGGAAGATGCTGATGTCGGCGCTGGCCGCCGGCCGCGGCATCTCGCTGCCCTCGCTGTCGGCCGCGGGCGCCGCCTATGCCGCGCGCACCACCGGCGCCTATGCGCGCATCCGCGAACAGTTCAACATTCCGATCGGCAAGTTCGAAGGCATCGAGGAGCCGCTGGCGCGGATCGCCGGCACCGCCTATCTGCTTGACGCGGCACGGCGCATGACCTGCACCGCGCTCAATCTCGGCCACCATCCGGCGGTCATCTCCGGCATCATGAAGCTGCACGCCACCGAACGCATGCGCGTCGCCATCGACGACGCCATGGACATCCACGCCGGCAAGGCGGTGATAGACGGCCCGCAGAACTATATGGGCAACCTGTATCGCTCGGTGCCGGTCGGCATCACGGTGGAGGGCGCCAATATCCTGACCCGCAACCTGATCGTGTTCGGGCAGGGCGCGATCCGCGCGCATCCCTATCTGCTGCTGGAAATGAACGCTCTGTCCGATCCGGACAAGGCGAAGGGTCTCGATGCCTTCGACACCGCGTTCTGGAAACATGTCGGCCACAGCGTGAAGACGCTGTTCCGCGCCTGGGGCCGGAGCTGGACCAAGGGCGTGATCGCGCCGGCGCCGGACGCCGGCACCGCCACGATGTTCTATCGCCAACTGTCGCGCTATTCCGCAGCCTTCGCGCTGTGCGCCGACATGGCGCTGCTGACGATGGGCGGCGCGCTGAAGCGCAAGGAAATGCTGTCGGCGCGGTTCGGCGATATTCTCTCGGAGCTGTACTTGCTGTCCGCGGCGCTGAAGCGGTTCGAGGACGAAGGCCGCGAGCAGATCGATTTCGCGGTGCTGGAATGGTGCATGCACACCGGCTTCAGGACCATCGAGAATCGTTTTGCCGAGATTCTGGCTAACTTCCCGAACCGGTTCGTCGCAGGCTTCCTCAAGTTCATCGTGCAGCCGTTTGGCGCAAGCGTGGTCGGGCCGTCCGACCTGACGACACGTCTATGCGCGTTGCTGATCCTGGAACCGGGTGCGCCAAGGGACCGGCTGACGCCGGACCTGTCGCATATCGATGACGACCGCGGCTTTGCCCGGCTGGAGAAGGCCTTCATGCTGGTGACATCGGCGGAAGATATTGCCAAGCGCATGCGCACGTCGAAAATAAGAAACTGGAGGGACGCCGTCGCCAAGGGCGTCATTACCCAGGCCGAGGGCGAGCAACTTGCCGCGGCGCAGGCGGCGGCGGCTGCGGTGATCGAGGTCGATGACTTCGCGCCGGAAGAGTTGTCGCCGATCTACAAGAAGCCGGCGGACGTGCACCAATTCTTCCAGGAGCTCGGCGAACAGAGGGCGGCATCCTGATGGCAAAATTCTCATGACAAGGCCGGTCTACATCATCGACGGCAGCCGCACGCCGTTCCTGAAGGCGCGTAGCGGCCCCGGTCCGTTCACGCCGGTCGATCTCGCCGTGCAGTGCGGCCGTCCGCTGCTGGCGCGACAGCCATTCGCGCCGGACGCTTTCGATCAAGTGATCCTCGGCTGCGTCAACGTGATCGCCGACGAGATGAACCCGGCACGCGTCGCGGCGCTCAGGCTCGGCATGGGCGAGGCAATGGTGGCCTTCACCGTGCAGATCAATTGCGGCTCGGGCATGCAGTCGATCGATACCGGCTATCGCTATATCCGCGAAGGCAGCGCCGACCTGATCCTGGCCGGCGGCGCAGAGGCTCTGAGCTACGCGCCTTTGGTCTGGCCGCAGAACGGCGTGCGCTGGTTCGCAGGCCTCGCGATGGCCAAGGGAATTCTCGCCAAGGCCGCGGCGATCGCGAAAGCGCGCCCCGCCTACTTCAAGCCGGTGATCGGCTTGGAGCGCGGCCTCACCGATCCGATCACCGAACTCAACATGGGTCAGACCGCCGAGAAGGTCGGGCACCTGTTCGGCATCACCCGCGCGCAGGCCGACGCCTATGCGGTGGAAAGCCACAAGCGATTGGCGAACGCGCAGGCGCAGGGCTGGCTGAAGGGCGAGGTCGAGACCGCCTTCGACCGGGCCGGCCAATTCTACGATCACGACGACGGCGTGCGCGCCGACTCGTCGATCGATAAGTTGGGCTTGCTGAAGCCTGTGTTCGAGCGGCCATGGGGCCAAGTCACCGCCGGCAATTCCAGCCAGATCACCGACGGCGCGTCGTGGACCATTCTCGCGTCGGAAGAGGCCGTCGCCAAGCACGGCCTGACGCCGAAAGCGGTTATCGTTGACAGCCAGTGGTCGGCGCTCGATCCCAGCATCATGGGCCTCGGCCCGGTGCTGTCGTCGAACGAATTGCTGAAGCGCAACCATCTCACCATCCACGATATCGAGACCTGGGAATTGAACGAGGCCTTCGCCACGCAGGTGCTGGGCTGTCTCGCGGCCTGGAACGACGACAAGTTCTGCCGCGAAGTGCTCGGCCTCGACGGCGCGGCCGGCGAGATCGACCGCGCCAGGCTGAATGTCGATGGCGGCGCCATCAGCCTCGGTCATCCCGTCGGCTGCAGCGGCAACCGTATCGTGCTGCATCTGGTCAATGCGATGAAGCGGCTTGGTACCAAGCGCGGCATCGCCACCGAATGCATCGGCGGCGGGCTCGGCGGCGCGATGCTGATCGAAGCGCTATGAGGAACGGCATGCACAGCAAGATCATGGACGTTCTCGGCGACCGCGTGCTCGAACTCGGGCCCAAGAATACGGAATTGCCGGAAGCCGGCACCTACAAGAACTTCAAGCTGACCCGCGATACCGACGGCATCGCCTGGCTGCTGTTTGATCGCGACGGCGCCAGCGCCAATACGCTGTCGGCCGAGGTGCTCGAGGAATTCGACGCGGTGCTCAATGCGCTGGAGGCGCAGCGTCCCGCCGGCATCGTCATCCGCTCGGCGAAGAAATCCGGTTTTATCGCCGGCGCTGACGTCAATGAATTCCGCGGCGCCACCGACCCGCGCGCGGTGGCAACCGAGATCGGCCGGGCGCATGCGGTGATCGACCGGCTCGAGGCGCTGAAGATTCCGACCGTCGCCGTGATCCACGGCTTCTGCCTCGGCGGCGGCCTCGAAGTGGCGCTGGCCTGCCAGTCGCGCATCGCCATCGAGGACGCGCGATTTGGATTTCCCGAAGTGATGCTCGGCCTGCATCCCGGCCTCGGCGGCACCGCTCGCTTCACTAGTTTGGTCAATCCGATGCAGGCGATGACGCTGATGCTGACCGGCAAGACCATCGACGCGCGCAAGGCGAAGTCGCTCGGCCTCGTCGATGCGGTGACGCAGGAGCGCCACGTTCGCAACGCCGTGAAGGATGCGGTGTTCGGCCGGCTGCGCCGTACGAAGCCCGGCGTGCTCAATGCGATCCTGAACTTCTCGCCGGTGCGCGGCATTCTCGCCTCGCGCATGGTCGCCGAAGCCGGCAAATCCGCGCCGCGCGAGCATTATCCCGCGCCTTATGCGCTGATCGCGCTGTGGGAAAAGCACGGCGGCGACCGCGCCGCGATGCTGCGAGCCGAGAAGGCTTCGTTCGCCGACCTGATGGTGACATCGACGGCGCAGAATTTGATCCGGGTGTTCTTCCTGCGCGAGCAGATGAAGAAACTCGCAGGCCAGGGCAACACCATCGAGCACGTCCACGTCATCGGCGCTGGCGCCATGGGCGGCGACATCGCGGCGTGGTGCGCCAACCAGGGGCTGCGCGTGACGCTGGCCGACATGAAGCCGGAGCCGATCGCCAGCGCCATCAAACGCGCCGCCGACCTGTTCGGCAAGATCCTGCGCCAACGCACCGAGCAGCGCGATGCGCTCGACCGGCTGATCCCCGACATGGATGGGGAGGGCGTGCGCACGGCCGACCTGATCATCGAGGCTGTCAGCGAAAAACTCGAACTGAAGCAGAAGGTCTACGCATCGATCGAGCCACGCATGAAACAGGGCGCCATCCTCGCCACCAACACGTCGAGCATTCCGCTGGAAGATTTGCGCAGCACGCTGGCCCACCCCGAACGGTTGCTCGGGCTGCACTTCTTCAATCCGGTATCGCGGCTGCAACTCGTCGAGGTGGTCAGCCATGACGGCGTCGATGCGGCGCTGCTGACCAAGGCGCTGGCCTTTGTCGGCGCCATCGAGCGGCTGCCGCTGCGCGTAAAATCGTCGCCGGGATTCCTCGTCAACCGCGCGCTGACGCCCTACATGCTGGAAGCGATGGTGATGCTCGACGAGAAGATCGACAAGACCACCATCGACGCTGCCGCCGAACAGTTCGGCATGCCGATGGGGCCGATCGAACTGGCCGATCAGGTCGGGCTCGATATCTGCCTGGCGGTCGGTGACATGCTGCGCTCGAAATTCGGCGACCTGCTGCCGCCTACGCCGGCCTGGCTGCGTGAAAAGGTCGCCAAGGGCGAACTCGGCCGCAAGACCGGTCGCGGCTTCTATGTCTGGAAGGACGGCAAGGCCGACAAAACCTCCGGCGCCGTGGTCACCACCAAACCGACCCAGGAGATGATCGATCGCCTGATGCTGCCGATGTCGAACGTCTGCGTCGCCTGCCTGCGCGAGGGGACGGTCGATAACGCCGACATGGTGGATGGCGCGATGATCTTCGGCACGGGCTATGCGCCGTTCCGCGGCGGCCCGCTGAACTATGCCCGCAGCCGCGGCGCCGAGAATATCGTCGCCACGCTGCGCACGCTGGCGGTCAAACATGGCGACCGGTTTGCGCCCGACGCCGGATGGGAAGACTTCAAATGATTCAATATGCGGCAGGTGATTGCCTATGACGGATGCAACTTTTGCGCGTGGAGCGGTATTCGGCGGCGAGCCGACGGGCGATCTGACCATCCGGCAACTGGCGATGCCGGCGGACACCAACGCCAACGGCGATATTTTTGGCGGCTGGCTGCTCGGCCAGATGGATCTCGGCGGCGGCATCTTTGCCTCCAAGATTGCACAATCGCGCACCGTGACGGTGGCCATCGACGCGATGAATTTTCGCAAGGCGGTGTTCGTCGGCGACGTCGTCTCGGTGCATGCGACGCTGGTACGTATCGGAAAAACCTCGATTACCGTGCATCTCGAAGCCTGGGTGCTGCGCCGTAACGAGAGCCATTCGATTCTGGTGACCGACGGCAATTTCACCTATGTGTCGATCGACGACCGGGGCCAGAAGCAGTTGATCCGGCGCGACGGAGCGACGCTTTCCGCCTGATCCGAATTGGAACGATAAGACCGACATGCGGTTGATGGCCCAGAATATGCATTTGTATGCGTATGGGGGCCGTCATGTCATCAGACACCTACATCATCGAAGTCAGCCAGCAGGCCGCCGGCATCGTGGTTCGCGATCCCGACGGCTACCGGTTTTTCGCCGCATCGCACCGTTTCAACCCGATGGAAGGGCAACTGTTCGCCAACGCCCGCGAGGCCGAGCGCGCCGCCTTCCTGTTCGCCAGCCAGGGGTTCCCGGCGACTCCGGTGGTCACCGCGGCCTAAGTCGGCGCTTCGCTGTGCGTTTCCTCCCAACCGGGGGACGCAAGCTGTCGCGTTGACGATTGCGGGCAACCGCCGCACCATGGGGTATTCCACCCCGAGGTGCTGTCGTGACCGGCCTGAGCCATCGCCAAACCGAAATTCTCAACATTGCCCGCGCCACCGGCCGGGTGATGGTCGATGATCTCGTGCGCCGTTTCGAGGTATCGGCCCAAACCATCCGCAAGGACCTCAACGACCTCTGCGACCATCGCTCGATGACCCGGATCCATGGCGGCGCCATCGTGGCATCCGGCGTCGAGAACCTGGCCTACGAGGCGCGCCGCTTCGTCGCCGCCGAAGAGAAGAAGGCGATCGGCATCGCGGCGGCGGCGCAGATTCCCAACGGCTCGTCGCTGTTCATCAATATCGGCACCACCACCGAGGAGGTCGCCAGCGCGCTGACGGCGCATGAGGATCTGCTGGTGATCACCAACAACCTCAACGTCGCGATGATGCTGTACCGGCATCCGCGCATCGAGGTGATCGTTGCCGGCGGCACGGTGCGGCGAAGCGACGGTGCGGTAATCGGCTCCACCGCCATCAACCTGATCGGCCAGTTCAAGGTCGATTACGCCATCATCGGCGCCTCGGCGATCGACGGCGAGGGCGCGCTGCTGGATTTCGACTACCGCGAGGTGCAGGCAGCGCAGGCGATCATCGCCAACGCCCGCAGCGTCATGCTGGTGGCCGACAGCACCAAGCTAAGGCGCACCGCGGCAGTGCGAATCGCCCATATCAGCCAGATCCAGACGTTCGTCACCGACGCCCCCCTGCCGTCAGCCCTGCAGGCGATCTGCCAGAGCAGGGGCATTCAGGTCATCGAGGCCATGCCGGCGGCTGATATCGACGGCGATGACGTTCCAGCCGATGCGGCGCCTATTCCGTTCCGGAGGCCTTAAGGCCCGGCTGTCGTGGGACGTGTCCCGGACGCGGTTCAGGCGATGCACTTGCATCGCCGCCATGCGGCTCCGCAGATCCGGGATCCCGCTGACTTTTTCCCACCATCTGGTCCCTGGCTCTGCGGAGCACCACGCTGCCGAGGGGCGGCGCAGTGCACCGCGTCCGGGGAACGATCCGAAGCCGGCGAACCTGCTCTCGCCGCCAAAAACGGCAGTTGCTTTCGTTTTTGGTTGTGCTTTACTCCAACTCGAAAGCAAAATCGCTAGAAGCGAAGATGGCGCGTCCTTTCAACGGAAGGCGCCAGACAAATTTGGCGCAGGGGGAGCTCGGTGGGTCCAGTTTTCGACCTCGCGATTATTGGGGGCGGCGTTAACGGGTGCGGCATCGCGCGCGACGCGGTCGGCCGTGGCAATTCCGTTTTCCTGTGCGAGATGAACGATCTGGCCAGCGGCACCTCGTCGTGGTCGACCAAGCTGGTGCATGGCGGGCTGCGCTACCTCGAATATTACGATTTCAAGCTGGTGCGCCACGCGCTGCTCGAGCGCGAGATTTTATGGGCGATGGCGCCGCACATCATCCGCCCGTTGCGATTCGTGCTGCCGCACCATGCAGGGTTGCGGCCGGCCTGGCTGTTGCGGCTCGGCCTGTTTCTCTACGACCACATCGGCGGCCGAAAACTGCTGCCGCCGACGCGCACGCTCGATCTGTCGCGCGACGAGGTCGGCAAGCCGCTCGCGCCCGGCCGCTTTCGCCGCGGTTTTGAATATTCCGATTGCTTCGTCGACGATGCCCGGCTGGTGGTGCTGACCGCACGCGACGCCGCCGACCGCGGCGCCGTGATCCGCACCCGGACCCGCGCCACCGAGATCCGGCAGCACGACGGCATTTGGCAGGTGACGGTGCAGGACAGCCACGGCGAATATTGCACGATCCGTGCCCGCACGCTGGTCAATGCCGGCGGCCCATGGGTCGAAGATATTCTAGCGTCCGGCGCCGGCGTCAACGCCAAGGCCAAAGTGCGGCTGGTGCAGGGCTCGCACATCGTGGTGCCCAAGCTCTACGACCACGATCGCGCCTACATTTTCCAGAATGCGGACGGCCGCATCGTGTTTGCGATTCCCTATCAGGACGACTTCACGCTGATCGGCACCACCGACCTCGATTACCAGGGCGATCCGGCGCAGGTGAAAATCTCCAAGGACGAGATCGACTATCTCTGCGCGTCGGTGAGTGAATATCTGGCCAAGCCGGTGAAGCCAGCGGACGTGGTGTGGACCTATTCCGGCGTGCGTCCGCTCTATGACGACGGCGCCGACGAGGCCAAGGCGGCGACGCGCGATTATGTGTTCGAGCTGGACCTGCCCGGCGGCGCGCCGTTGCTGTCGATCTATGGCGGCAAGATCACCACCCATCGCCGGCTCGCCGAAGAGGCGCTGCAAAAGCTCGCGCCCTATCTAAAGGGCAACAAGGCGCCCGAAGGCTGGACCGCCCGAGCGATACTGCCCGGCGGCGACTTCGATGTATCGGCGCTGGACGCGCTGGTCGCCGAGCTCCGCCGCGACTATCCGTTTCTGACGCCGGTGCATGCGAACCGCCTGGCGCACGCTTACGGAACGCGTGCGCAAAAAGTGCTGGGGCAGGCAAAGACAGCCGCCGATCTCGGGCAGGCGTTCGGCGCGACGCTGACGGAGCGCGAAGTGAAATATCTGATGGCCCATGAGTTTGCGGTGGACGCCGAGGATATCGTGTGGCGGCGCTCGAAGCTGGGGCTGCGGATGTCTGCCGCCGAGATTGCGACGCTGCAGGACTGGATCATGGCCAACCATGTTGAACCGGCAAGCCAGGCATTCGCTGCGGGAGCGCGGCCATGAGCGTCACCCTCGAACATGTCTCACGTACGGTGGAAGGCATCACGACGATCCGCGACGTATCGCTGACGCTGGAAAGGGGAACGCTGAGCGTGCTGCTGGGACCGACGCTCGCCGGCAAGACCTCGATCATGCGGCTGCTGGCCGGGCTCGACAAACCGTCGCAAGGCCGCGTGCTGGTCGATGGCAAGGATGTCACTGGCTTCGACGTGCGCAAGCGCTCGGTGGCGATGGTGTACCAGCAGTTCATCAATTATCCCTCGTTTACGGTCTATGAGAACATCGCCTCGCCGTTGCGGGTGCAGGGCAAGCCGAAGGCGGAGATCGACAGCCGGGTTCGCGACGCCGCCAAACTGCTGAAGCTGGAGCCCTATCTCGACCGCACGCCGCTGCAACTCTCCGGCGGCCAGCAGCAGCGCACCGCCATCGCGCGCGCGCTGGTGAAGGGCGCCGACCTGGTGCTGCTCGACGAGCCGCTCGCCAATCTCGACTACAAGCTGCGCGAGGAACTGCGCACCGAACTGCCGCGTATCTTTGAGGCGTCCGGCGCGATCTTCGTCTACGCGACCACGGAGCCGTCGGAAGCGCTGCTGCTCGGCGGCCAGACCGTCTGCCTGTGGGAAGGCGAAGTGCTGCAGGTGGGCGACACGTCGAAGGTCTACCGCAATCCCGAAACCTTGCGCGTCGCCGAAGTATTTTCCGATCCGCCGCTCAACCTTGTCGGCCTCGAGAAGCGGGACGGCTTCGTGCAATATGCCGGCGGCATCAGGGCGCCGGCCAGCGGGCTCTATGCCTCGCTGCTCGATGGGAGCTACCGCGTCGGATTCCGCGCCCACCAGCTCGAAGTCGCCAATGGCATCGCCGGTCGCCACGCGTTTGCGGCGGAGGTCACTGTGACCGAGATTACCGGCTCGGAGAGCTTCGTGCATCTCAAGCGGGACGCTTCAAACTGGGTCGCGGTACTGCAGGGCGTGCATGATTTTCCGCCCGGGCATCAGCTCGATGCCGTGCTCGACCCGAACAATCTCTTCATCTTCGATAGCGCCGACCGCCTGGTCGCCGCTCCTCAGGCGATGTAGGGGAATCGCACCATGGCCCGCATCGATCTAGTCGATCTCGCGCATTCCTACGGCGGCAACGCCGCCGATCCGGACTCCTTTGCGCTGAAGCCGATCTCCATGACATGGCGGCAGGGCGGCGCCTATGCGCTGCTGGGGCCGTCCGGCTGCGGCAAGACCACGCTGCTGAACCTGATTTCCGGCATCGTCACACCGTCGCGCGGAAAAATTCTGTTCGACGACGTCGATATCACCCGCCACTCCACCCAGCAGCGCAACATCGCGCAGGTGTTCCAGTTTCCCGTCATCTACGACACCATGACCGTGGGGCAGAACCTGGCGTTTCCGCTAAAGAACCGCGGCGTACCGAAGCCCGAGATCGACAGGCGTGTCGCCGAGATCGCCGGTCTGCTCGATCTGGCACCGGTGCTTCACCGCAAGGCGACGCGGCTGACGGCGGACGCCAAGCAGAAGATCTCGCTGGGCCGCGGGTTGGTGCGCGCCGACGTCTCCGCCGTCCTGTTCGACGAACCGCTGACCGTGATCGATCCCGCGCTGAAGTGGGAGCTGCGTTCGAAGCTCAAGGCGCTGCACCGCGCGCTCGACCTGACGATGATCTACGTCACCCATGACCAGACCGAGGCGCTGACCTTTGCTGACACGGTGGTGGTCATGCATGACGGCCGCGTGGTGCAGGCCGGCACTCCGCAGCAACTGTTCGACAAGCCCGAGCATACGTTTGTGGGCTACTTCATCGGCTCGCCCGGCATGAACATCGTGCCCGCCGAGGTCGGCGGACGTGAGGCTGTGGTCGGCGGTCATCGTATCGCACTGCAGCGCAGTTACGACCGGCTGCCGCCCGATGCCAAAATCGAGGTCGGCGTCCGTCCGGAATTCGTCGAGGTCGCAGCGCCGGCGCCCGGGCTGCTGTCGGCCAACATCGAGCGCATCGATGACCTTGGTCGCGTCCGCTTCGCGCGCGTCCGGATCGGCGACGTCAAGTTCGCCGCGCGGGTGCCGCAGGGATTTTCTATTTCGGGCAACGAAGCCGGCTTGATCTTCGATCCCGGCCGGGTCCACATTTATTCCGACAGCCGTCTCGTCGAAGGCACCGCGTGATGGACAAGACCGTCAACCAAAAAGCCTGGTTTCTGGTGCTGCCGGTGTTTCTGGTGGTGGCGTTCTCCGCCGTGCTGCCGCTGATGACCGTGGTGAACTATTCGATCCAGGACACCTTCGGGAATAACCAGTTCTTCTGGAACGGCGCCGGCTGGTTCAAGGAATTGCTCGATCCATCCAGCGATCTCGGGCAGCGCTTCTTCGCATCGTTGTGGCGCAACCTGGCGTTCTCCGCGATCATCCTCGCCATCGAAGTGCCGCTCGGCATCATCGTGGCGCTGTCGATGCCGCGCGACGGCTGGCGCGTCGCCGCCTGCCTCGTCATCATGGCGCTGCCGCTGCTGATCCCGTGGAACGTGGTCGGCACCATCTGGCAGATCTTCGGCCGGCCCGACATCGGCCTGCTCGGCTATACGCTCAACCATCTGGGCATGGACTATAATTACGTCTCCAACGAATTTGACGCCTGGGCGACGGTGATCGTGATGGACGTCTGGCATTGGACCAGCCTCGTCGCGCTGCTGTGCTATGCGGGGCTGAAATCGATCCCCGATGCCTACTACCAGGCTGCGCAGATCGATGGCGCGTCGCGCTGGGCGGTGTTCACCGCGATCCAGCTCCCCAAGCTCAACCGCGTGCTGCTGATCGGCGTGCTGCTGCGCTTCATGGACAGTTTCATGATCTATACCGAGCCCTTCGTCGTCACCGGTGGCGGTCCGGGCAACTCGACGACCTTCGTGTCGATCGAACTGGTCAAGATCGCGCTCGGCCAGTTCGATCTCGGCAAGGCCGCGGCGCTGTCGCTGGTCTACAATCTCATCATCCTGATCGTGTGCTGGGTGTTCTATACCGTGATGACCAATGCCGGCGTCGATCGCGGTCACAAAGAGGGGGCGGTCTGATGCATTCGATTCCCGGTCGCCGCCTGATCCTTTCGCTGTATCTGGTGTTCCTGCTGCTGCCGATCTACTGGCTGGTCAATATGAGCTTCAAGACCAACGGCGAGATCGTCTCCACCATGACGCTGTGGCCGCACGTGCCGACGCTGGAGAACTACACCCGGATCTTCACCGACGAGAGCTGGTATTCCGGCTATATCAACTCGCTGAAATACGTGGTCATCAACACCATCATTTCGATCTCCTTCGCGCTGCCGGCGGCGTACGCCTTCTCGCGCTATCGCTTCCTAGGCGACAAGCACCTGTTCTTCTGGCTGTTGTCGAACCGGATGGCGCCGCCGGCGGTCTATGCGCTGCCGTTCTTCAACCTGTATTCGGCCATCGGCCTGTTCGATACGCCATGGGCGGTGGCGCTGGCGCACTGCCTGTTCAACGTGCCGCTAGCGGTCTGGATCCTCGAAGGCTTCGTGTCGGGCGTGCCGCGCGAGATCGACGAGACCGCGTTTCTCGACGGCTATTCGTTTCCAAAATTCTTCGTCAAGATCCTGGTGCCGCTTATCGCGTCGGGCATCGGCGTCGCCGCGTTCTTCTGCTTCATGTTTTCCTGGGTCGAACTGCTGCTGGCGCGGACGCTGACCTCGGTCAATGCAAAACCGATTTCGGCGGTCATGACCCGCACGGTGTCTGCCGCCGGCATGGACTGGGGCCTGCTCGCGGCGGCCGGCGTGCTGACCATCATTCCCGGCGCGCTGGTGATCTGGTTCGTCCGCAATTATATCGCGCGCGGCTTTGCGCTGGGCCGGGTGTAGGAGGCAACATGGAAAACATCGCATGGATGGCCTGGACGCCGCCGACCGCGGTCTTCTTCGCGCTGCTGGCCGCGACGCTGGGCACGATGACATGGCTGGCGGCGGCCTATCCCGAGGCCGAGCGGATCGGCATCCTGCGGATTCCCACCACGCGCGGCGACCGGCTATTCGTGTCGCTGATATCGGCCGCCGTCATCCACCTGCTGTGGATCGGCTTCATCGGCACCGACCCGATCGCCACGCTGCCGATCGGCGAGGAAAGTTATGAGATCTCGAGCCTGTGGCTCGCGACGCTGATTTCGTTTGGCACGGCCGCGACGATCTTTCGCACGGTCTGACAGGCGGAGAAGACCAGACCTGGGATCAACCCGGGCCTGACGCACCACTAGGGAGAAGAAGATGAAGCACCTGATACGACAAGGCCGTCGTCTACCGACGGCGCGCCTGCTGACGATGACAAGCGCGGCGGCCCTGATGGCTGCATCGCTGACGCTGGCGGCGCCAGCATTGGCGGACGATGCCACTGCGCAGAAATGGATCGACAGCGACTTCCAGCCCTCGACGCTGTCGAAGGCGGACCAGCTGAAGGAACTGCAGTGGTTCGAAAAAGCTGCCCAGCCGTTCAAGGGCATGGAGATCAATGTCGTCTCCGAAACCATCACCACCCATGAATACGAGGCCAAGACGCTGGCGAAGGCGTTTTCGGAACTTACCGGCATCAAGCTCAAGCATGACATCATCC
>NZ_JAQGJD010000216.1 GCF_028290785.1 Tardiphaga sp.
CCGCGCGATCTCTCCGGCGGCCAGCAGCAGCGCGTCGCCATCGCGCGTGCGCTGGTGCAGCAGCCCAACATTATTCTGGCGGACGAGCCGATCGCCTCATTGGATCCGCGTAACACGCGCATCGTGATGGATGCGCTGCTGCGCATCAACAAGCACTTCGGCATCACCGTGATGTGCAACCTGCATTCGCTGGATCTGGCGCGGACCTATTGCGACCGGCTGATCGGCATGTCGGCCGGTCGGGTCGTGTTTGACGGCGCGCCCGCGGCGCTCACCGAACACATCGCGCGCGAACTCTACGATCTTGAGGCCGACGAGGTGATGGGCACGAGCCGCGGCCAGATGCCGGCCGGCGCACCGGTGCCAGCGTTCAACGAAGCCGCCGTGGCCTGACGTCGCGTCAACGACATATCCGTCTTGTATTTCGCAAGCGCCATCCAACACCGATCACAATGGGGACTACCATGATCAACCGCCGTACCATTATGCTGAGCGCCGCGGCGCTCGCCTTCGCCGCCACCGCGGCCTCGGCGCAGGACTACAAGACCAAATATCCGGAACTGACCTTCGCCATCATTCCGGCCGAAAATGCCTCGGGCGTGAGTGAGCGCTGGGCGCCGTTCGTGGCTTATCTGTCGAAGGAACTCGGCGTGAAGGTCAATTTGCGCATCGCCAACGACTACGCCGCGGTGATCGAAGGCCAGCGCGCCGGCAATATCCAGATCGCCAGCTACGGTTCCGCCTCGTTCGCCCGCGCCCGCCTGACCGGCGTCGCGACCGACGCCTTTGCCAACGACATCAACATTGATGGTTCGACCGGTTATTACTCGGTGTTCTTCGTCAAGGCCAACAGCGCCTACAAGACCATCGACAACCTGAAGGGCAAGAACCTCGGCCTGGTCGATCCGAATTCGACGTCGGGCAACAATGTTCCGCGCTTCGAACTCGACAAGATGGGCATCTCCGATGCCGACACCTATTTCAGCAAGGTCGTGTTCACCGGCAGCCACGAGAACGCACTGCTGGCGCTGTCACAGGGGACGGTTGACGTCGCCGCGAACCAGTGGACCAACGACAACGACTCCACGCTCTCGCAGATGCTGACCAAGGGCATGCTGAAGAACGCCGACGGCACGCCGATGAAGAAGGAAGACTTCCGCATCGTCCACAAGTCCGCGCCGATCATCAACGGCCCCTATGCCTACAGCTCGGATCTGCCGGCCGACCTCAAGTCCGCTATCGCCAAGGCCTTCGTCGATGCGCCGACCAAGGACAAGGCCGCCTTCGAAAAACTGTCCGACGGCCAGAAGAAGGGTTTTCACGCCGCGACCACCAAGGACTGGGATGCGACCATCGACCTGATCAAGTTCGTCGACGCCCTGCGCAAAAAGAAGGCGTCCTGATCGCTGCACGACTGACGAGAGCCGGATCATAGCGATCCGGCTCTTTTTCTTTGCCTGACTTCAACAAGGTGCCGATATGCCCGCCGCCGTCTCCATCCTGCCGGACCAACAGCTTGCGGCGCTGAACGGAGCCTATCGCAAGGCGGTGGCGAAGAAGCGGCTGCGCACCACCCTAGTGACCGCGGTGTGCTTTGCGGCGCTGCTGATGGCGGCGATGGGAGCGGAGGTCAATCTCGGCACTTTCTTCGGCAAAATCGGTAATTTCGCCAGCTACTTCGATCGCATTTTCACCCTCGATGGCGGCGTGCGGGTGTGGTCGGATATCGGGGAATGGTTCTGGGGCTGGCGGAAATGGTTGTCGCTGCTAGGCGAGACCGTGCTGATCAGCTACGTCGGCACCCTTGTCGGGGCCGTTCTCGCCTTCGGACTGAATTTTCTCGCCGCGGAGAATACCGCGCCGTCGGCGGCGCTGCGCTTCGCCGTCAAGCGCTTCATGGAATTCTGCCGCACCGTGCCGGACATCGTGTTTGCACTGATCTTTGTGATCGCCTTCGGCCTTGGTCCGATGGCCGGCGTGCTGGCGATCGCGATTCACTGCGTCGGCGCGCTCGGCAAGCAATACAGCGAAATCGTCGAGAATATCGACATGAAGCCGGTCGAGGGCATCCGCTCCACCGGCGCCGGCTGGACCGACTGCATGCGCTTTGCCGTGCTGCCGCAGGTCGCCGCCGGCTTCGCCAGCTACACGCTGCTGCGCTTCGAGATCAATGTGCGCGGCGCCTCGGTGATGGGTTTCGTCGGCGCAGGTGGCATCGGCCAGGAACTCGTCGTCGCGGTCCGGAAATTCTACTATTCCGATGTCAGCGCCATCCTCGTGATGATCATCGCTACGGTGTTCATCATCGACATCGGCACCGGCTGGATGCGCGGCCGGTTGTTCGGCAAGGAAGCAAGATCTTGAGCAAACCGGTCATGAGCAAGCTGCCGAGCGTTAATAGCGAGGAACTGCGCGCGCGCTACCCGGCGGTTTTCAACCGGCCGATGGCGTCCCGCGCAGCGGTGCCGGCGATTATCGTCGCGGCGTTGGCGCTGTTCATTTTCGGTCTCAACGAGCTGGAATTCTCGCCGGCGCGGATGCTCTCCGGCCTCAAGCAACTCGGCTGGATCGTCATGATGATGATCCCGCCGAATCCCGGCTCGTCGCTACCGGCCTATCTCGCCGCGATGGGCGAGACGCTGTCGATCGCGCTGCTCGGCACCACGCTGGCCGCCGTGTTTGCGCTGCCGGTCAGCCTGCTGGCGGCGCGAAACATCATTCCGTCGCCGTGGTTGCGTTTTCCGGTGCGCCGCTTCCTGGACTCGATCCGCGGCGTCGATACGCTGATCTGGGCGCTGGTGTGGATCAACGTGGTCGGGCTCGGCCCGTTCGCGGGCGTGCTGGCGATTGCGGTGTCGGATTTCGGCGCCTTTGGAAAGCTGTTCTCCGAAGCGATCGAGGGGGCCGACAAGAAGCAGGTCGAGGGTATCCGCGCTTCCGGCGGCAGCGCGCTGCACGAGATCCGTTTCGGCCTATTGCCGCAGGTGCTGCCGGTGATCGCGGGACAGGTGCTGTATTTCATCGAATCCAACACCCGCTCCGCCACCATCATCGGTATCGTCGGCGCCGGCGGCATCGGGCTGCAGCTCGCCGAGCAGATCCGCGTGCTGGAATGGCAGAAGGTGTCGTTCCTGATCCTGATGATCCTGGTGGCCGTGGCGGCGATCGATCTTATCTCGAGCCGGCTGCGCTTTGCGATTATCGGGCGGCGCGCGGTGGTGTGACGACCGGGAGCCACAGGCCTCTCTGCCGTCATTGCGAGGAGCGAAGCGACGCGGCAATCCAGAGTCGCAAGTGAAGAAGAACTGGATTGCTTCGTCGCAAGGGCTCCTCGCAATGACGGACGGCGGCGCTTCGCGCTACGCGTTCTCCACCACAAACTCAACCCGTTCGGCGACAAAGCGGCTGCGTGAGACTTTCAATGGTGTGCCATCCAGATCGACATCGGTGCTCTCGACGATCAGCACCGAGCGTCCCAACGCAAGGTCGAGCTTGGCTGCGTCGGTGGCACTGACGATAGCTGCGGTGATGCGCGTCGAGAGCCGGCGATAATCTCGGATGCCGTAATGCGCGAGTAGTTTCGTCGTCGAATTCAGCCGTGCATAGACCTCGGCCGCATCGGCAAAGCGGCTGGCGGGAAACCAGGTGGTGCCGATGCAGATCGGCGTCCTGTCGGCGAAACGCAGCGCCTCGATCCGCACCAGCAGTGCGCCGGTCTTCAGGCCAAGTTGTTTGGCGATGTCGCGCGGCGACGGTTCGGTAAAGGCGTCGATCATCTTGCCGTCCGGCTCGCGGCCGCCGGCACCGACGATCTCGGAGAACCGGGTGCGCGAGCGTAACGGATAGCTCAACTTCGGCGCTTCCACATAGGTGCCGCTGCCGCGCTCGGCGCGGACAAGGCCGCGTTCCGCCAGCGTCGCCAGCGCACGGCGCACGGTGTGGCGGTTGACCCGGTAGATTTCTGCGATCTCGGTCTCGCCCGGTAATTTTTCGCCGGACGGATAGGTGCCGTCGGCGATGCCGCGTTCGATGCCGTCGGCGACCTGCCGCCACAGCGCCACGCCGGTGGGTTTGTCCTGGATGTTCACGGTGGTGTCGTCTCACAATTATGCTGCGCAGGGATAGCGAAAAATCATGTCGCTGTCACGAAACGGTCATTGCGCGCGCCTATCAAGTTGTCTAACAACATAGACAACTTGATCCAGACGAGATGCCCATGACCTCAACCTTCCTTAACGGCCAGCAGACCCGGCGGCAGGCCGCCATGGCGGTGCTGGTCCATGCCGCGACGGCAGAGATCGCCGGCCACCTCGCAGCGCTCGACGTCCCCGCTTACGAGCAGCTCCGTGAGCCGGAGAATGGCCTGGTGATGCTGCGCGGCCGGATCGGTGGCGACGGCGCGCCGTTCAATCTGGGCGAAGCGACCGTGTCGCGCGCCGCTGTGCGGCTGGCCAGCGGCGAGGTCGGCTTCGGTTACACGCTGGGCCGCGACCGCACCAAGGCCGAGCTGATCGCGCTGTGCGACGCGCTGATCCAGACCGACGCGTTTACCGACGCTGTGGAAACGAAGGTGTTGGCGCCATTGCGCGGACGCATCGCTGAGGACCGGCAGCAAAGGGCCGCCCAGACCGCAGCGACCAAAGTCGATTTCTATACGCTCGTACGCGGGGAGGGCTGACCATGACCACGATTGCAGAAATGCCGGCGGGTTTCGCCGACAAGGTGTTGTCCGCGCAATCCACCTTCCGTTCGGTGATGGACGCGATGGCGCGGCCGGGCTCTGTGCAGCGCATCGAGGCGGCCTCCGGCGTGCCATCGCCGATGATGCGCGGTTCGGCCGCCATCGCGCTGACGTTGTTCGATCAGGACACCCCGGTGTGGCTCGACGCTGCGATGGCCGCAACGCCCAACGTCGCCAAGTGGATCAAATTTCACACCAGCGCCCCCGTGATTGCGGGGTCCTCGGTGTGCAGCTTCGCGCTGATCGCCGACGCCCGCGCACTGCCGGATTTCGAGGAATTCTCGTTCGGCACCGGCGAATATCCGGATCGCTCCACCACCATTATCCTGCAGGTCGGCAGCCTGACCGAAGGTCCGGCCTATGAGTTGCGCGGCCCCGGCATCGACGGCGTCGCCATCCTGCGCGCGAGCATCGATCTGCCGGATCTGCTCGATCGGCTCTCGTTGAACGCCAAACTGTTTCCGCGCGGCATCGACCTCGTCCTCGTTGCCGATGACGCTGTCGTCGCCATCCCGCGCACCACGCGGCTCACTGCAAAGGAAGGCTGACCATGTATGTCGCCGTCAAGGGTGGCGAACGCGCCATCGAAAACGCGCACCGGCTACTGGCGCACGAGCGCCGCGGCGATCGCGCCGTGCCGGAAGTGTCGCTGTCGCAGATCTCCGAGCAGCTCAGCCTCGGCGTCGACCGCGTCATGACCGAGGGCTCGCTGTATGACCGCGAACTCGCCGCGCTCGCCATCAAGCAGGCCCGCGGCGACATGATCGAGGCGATCTTCCTGCTGCGCGCCTTTCGCGCCACGCTGCCGCGGTTCGGCGCCAGCGAGCCGGTCGATACCTCGCAGATGCGGGTGCGGCGTCGGATTTCCTCGACCTTCAAGGACATGCCGGGCGGCCAGATTCTCGGTTCGACCTTCGACTACACCCATCGGCTGCTCGATCCGGTGCTGACGGAAGAATCCATGCCGGAACAGCCGGTGCTGGCCGAGGCGCAGCCGGCGGTGATGCCCCGCGTTACCGACATTCTCGGCCGTGACGGCCTGATCGAATCCTCGCCAGCGGAAGATGCGGAGCAGCCGGTCGGCGATCTCACCCGCGATGCGCTGAGCTTCCCGGCGGAGCGCGACCTGCGGCTGCAGAACCTTGCCCGCGCCGACGAAGGCTTCCTTCTGTCGCTCGGCTATTCCTCGCAGCGCGGTTATGGGCGCAATCATCCCTTCGCCGGCGAGATCCGCCTCGGCGAAGTGGAAGTCGAGTTCATGGCCGAGGATGTTGGTTTCGCCGTGCCGCTCGGTGCGATCACGCTGACTGAATGTCAGATGGTCAACCAGTTCAAGGGCACCGACACCGAGGCGCCGTCCTTCACCCGCGGCTATGGCCTGGCCTTCGGACAGAGCGAGCGCAAGGTGATGTCGATGGCGCTGGTCGATCGCGCGTTGCGCGCGCGCGAACTCGGCGAGGACGTCGTCGCCCCCTCGCAGGACGAGGAATTTGTGCTGTCGCATTCCGACAATGTGCAGGCCACGGGCTTCGTCGAGCATCTCAAGCTGCCGCATTACGTCGATTTCCAGTCCGAACTCGGGCTGTTGCGAAAACTCCGCAAGGAGTTTCACGACGCCAACAGCGCCCCCGACGCCATGAAGGAGGCCGCGGAATGAACGCGCCGACATATAACTTTGCTTACCTCGACGAACAGACCAAGCGGATGATCCGACGCGCCATTTTGAAGGCGATCGCGATCCCCGGCTATCAGGTGCCGTTCGCATCACGCGAAATGCCGATGCCCTATGGCTGGGGCACCGGCGGAGTGCAGGTGACCGCGGCGATTCTCGGCGTTACCGACGTGCTGAAGGTGATCGACCAGGGTTCCGACGACACCACCAACGCGATCTCGATCCGAAAATTCTTCGAGAAGACCGCGGGCGTGGCCGTCACCACCAGCACGCTCGATGCCACCGTGATCCAGACCCGCCATCGCATTCCCGAAGCGCCGCTGCACGAGAAGCAAGTGCTGGTCTATCAGGTCCCGATCCCGGAGCCGCTGCGCTTTCTCGAGCCGCGCGAGACCGAGACAAGGCGCATGCATGCGCTTGGCGAATACGGCCTGATGCATGTGAAGCTCTATGAGGACATCGCGCGGTTCGGCCACATCGCCACTGCCTATGCCTATCCGGTCAAGGTCAATGCGCGTTACGTGATGGACCCGTCGCCGACGCCGAAATTCGACAACCCGAAGATGGATAATTGCCCGGCGCTGCAGCTATTCGGCGCCGGCCGCGAAAAGCGCATCTATGCGATTCCGCCTTACACCTCGGTGGTGTCGCTCGATTTCGAGGACCATCCGTTCACGCGCTACAAGCACGACGCCTGCTGCGCGCTGTGCGGCGCCGGCGAATCTTATCTCGACGAGATCGTGACCGACAATGCGGGCAGCCGGATGTTCGTCTGCTCCGACACCGATTTTTGCGAGACGCGACAGGCCGAAGGCCATCGCGGCAGCGAGAGCGCGCCCTATGCGGAGAACCGGCATGCTTGATGTGACCAAAGCCCCTGTTGATAACGATCAACCGCTGCTGCTTGCCGAGGGCCTTTCGAAGTCGTTCGGCCGGCTCCATGCCTGCCGCGATGTCTCCTTTGCGCTGTATCCCGGCGAAGTGCTGGCCATCGTCGGCGAGTCCGGCTCCGGCAAATCGACGCTGCTGCAACTGCTGTCGGCGCAGATGACGCCAAACGCCGGCTCGGTGTCCTACCGGATGCGCGACGGCGTGATGCGCGATCTCGCGGCGCTGGGCGAGGCCGAACGGCGGTTTTTGTTTCGCACCGACTGGGGATTCGTGCATCAGGACGCGGCGATGGGCCTGCGCATGGGCGTCTCGGCCGGCGCCAATGTCGGCGAGCGGCTGATGGCGGTCGGCCACAACCACTACGGCAAGATCCGCCAGACCGCGGCCTCCTGGCTGGAGCGCGTCGAAATCTCCACGGACCGCATTGACGACGCTCCCAAGACCTATTCTGGCGGCATGCGGCAGCGGTTGCAGATCGCGCGCAACCTCGTCACCGAGCCGCGCCTCGTCTTCATGGACGAACCCACCGGCGGCCTCGACGTTTCGGTGCAAGCCCGCTTGCTGGACATGATGCGCACGCTGGTCAGCGAGCTCGGTCTTGCCGCCATCGTCGTCACCCATGACCTCGCGGTGGCGCGGCTGCTGTCGCACCGGGTGATGGTGATGCAGGGCGGCCGCGTCATTGAGACTGGGCTGACCGACCAGGTGCTCGACGATCCCCGCGAACCCTATACGCAGCTGCTCGTTTCCTCGATCCTGCCGGCATGAGGCGCAAATGATTCCGATGATCGACATCCGCAACGCGGAAAAGACCTTTGTGATGCACCTGCAGGACGGCATCCGTCTACCCGTCGTGCGCGGCGTTTCGTTTCACGTCGCGCCCGGCGAATGCGTGGTGCTGGGCGGCCCAAGTGGCGCCGGAAAATCCTCAATCCTGAAGATGATTTTTGGCAACTATCGCTGCGACGGCGGTGCTATCTGCGTGCAGCACATGGGCGCGCTGCTCGATATCGCCAGTGCCGAACCGCGCCAGATCCTCGGCGTGCGCCGCCACACCATCGGCTATGTCAGTCAGTTCTTGCGCGCGGTCCCACGGGTGGCGTCGCTCGATGTGGTGGCGGAGCCGCTGCTCGCCGCAGGTGTCGCGCGCGCGGAAGCGCGCGAGCGCGCCGGCGTGCTGCTGCGCCGCCTCAATATTCCCGATCGGCTGTGGAAGCTGCCGCCCTCGACCTTTTCCGGTGGCGAGCAGCAGCGCGTCAATATCGCCCGCGGCTTCATCTCCGACCTGCCCATCCTGCTGCTCGACGAGCCGACCGCCTCCTTGGACGCCGCCAACCGCGCCGTCGTGGTCGAATTGGTGGCCGAGAAGAAACGCGCTGGCGTCGCCATGGTCGCCATTGTCCATGACGACGAAGTCCGTCATTTGATTGCCGACCGGCTGGTCGATGTGACATCGTTTGCCGCGAACGCCTGAGAGAAGACATGATGAAGACGAAGCAGACAGAGGCCGTCATCGGCAACGCGAAAATCGTGCTCGCGGATCGCGTCATCGAGCAGGGCTGGATCGCCTTCGCGGACGGCAAGATCGCCGAATTCGGCGAGGGCGACGCGCCCGAAGGCTGCGACGATGCCCATGGCGACTTGATCATGCCCGGCCTGATCGAACTGCATACCGATCACCTCGAAGCGCATTTCGTGCCGCGTCCGAAAGTGTTCTGGGATCCGGTTGCCGCGGTCGTCTCCTATGACGCGCAGCTCGCCACCTCGGGCATCACCACGGTGCTGGATTCGCTGCGGGTATGGCGCGAGAAGGGTGCCGAAGAAGCCGACGGCCATGCGGGGCTGCTGGCCGACGCCATCGGCTCGGCTCGCGACGCCGGAATTCTACGCGCCGACCACTTCCTGCATCTCCGCTGCGAGATTCCAATGCCGAGCGTGGTAGACGAAGCGAAGGAGTTGATCGGCCGCCCCGACGTGCGGCTGATGTCGCTGATGGACCACACCCCCGGCCAGCGCCAGTTTCGCGACGAAGCCAAGCTGCGCACCTATTATCGCGGCAAGGGCGCCGGCAAGACCGATGCCGAGCTCGACGAATTGTTCGCGCAGCGCTTCGAATATCAGCGGCTGTACGCCGCCGACAACCTGCGCGACATCGTGGCATTGGCGCAGCAGCACAACATCCCGCTCGCCAGCCACGACGACACCACCGACGAGAACGTCGTCGATGCGATCCGCGACCGTGTATCGGTGGCGGAATTTCCGACCACGCTGGAGGCCGCTCGCGGCCTGCACGAGGCCGGCATCGGCATCCTGATGGGCGCGCCCAATGTGGTGCGCAACGGCTCGCATTCCGGCAACATCGCCGCAGTCGATCTCGCCCGCGAAGGGCTGCTCGACATCCTGTCGTCGGACTACATCCCTTCCAGTCTCCTGATGGCGGCGCTGCAGCTGCCCGAGCGCGTCAAGTCGATCGATCTGGCGGCTGCGGTACGCACCGTCACCAAGCGTCCCGCCGAAGCGGTCGGCCTGCCTGACCGCGGCGAGATCGCCGTCGGCAAGCGCGCCGACGTGATCCGCGTCCATGTCGCCCGCGACATTCCGGTGGTACGCAGCGTCTGGCGCGAGGGGCACCGGGTGGCATGACCGACACCTCAGCGATATCCGAGCCGCGCACGGCAAAGATCGGGCCCGGTCGGCTGGTGCTGGTCGTCGGCCCATCAGGCGCCGGCAAGGATACGCTGATCGATCTCGCGCGCGCCGCCTGCGCTGGCGATGAAACGGTCGTGTTCGTCCGTCGCGTGGTGACGCGGGAATCCTCCGGCTTCGAGGACAACGAGCAGGTAACGTCGGAAGCCTTCGCTTTCGCCCGGGCGCGCGGCGACTTTGCGGTCTCCTGGGAGGCCCATGGCTTGAGCTACGCGCTGCCTGCAGGCATCGACGATAGCATCCGCGCCGGCCGCAGTGTCGTCGCCAATATTTCGCGGACGGTCATCGCTACGCTGCGCGCCGCCTTTGCCGATGTCGTCGTGGTGTCGGTCACCGCGCCGCAGGAGGTTCTCGCCGCACGCCTCGCCGCGCGGGGTCGTGGCAGCGACGGTCCGGTCGGCGAGCGGCTGCGCCGCCACGTCGAGGGCGCGGAGCCTGACGTGATCATCCAGAATGTCGGCCGCGCCGAAGACCATGCCAATGAACTTGTTCGCGTTATCCGGGGGCGATGACCGGACCGCAGTCGCCGACGTTTGCAGCAGGAGATTCCCGATGTCCGTGATCACCACCATCGAGCAACTCGAACAGATTTATGGCGCGTTCGATGAAATTGGCGAAGCCTCCACCGCCAAGGTCGCCGACCGGATCACGCCGTCCTATCGCCGCCTGATCGAGGTGTCGCCGTTCGTCGCGCTGGCGACCAGCGGACCGGAGGGGCTGGACTGCTCGCCGCGCGGCGATGTGGCGGGCTTCGTCCGCATCCACAACGAACGGACGCTGATGATGCCGGACCGCCGCGGCAACAACCGCGTGGATTCCTTGCGCAACATCGTGCGCGATCCGCGCATCGCGCTGCTGTTCCTGATCCCCGGCGCCGGCACCACGCTGCGCATCAACGGCGCGGCGCAATTGTCGGTCGATCCGGAATTGCTGGCCTCGTTCAAGGTCGAGGGCAAGGCGCCGCGATCGGTGATCGTCATGACGGTCGGGGAAATCTATTTCCAGTGCGCCCGCGCCATCGTGCGCTCCGAGCTGTGGAATCCGGACAGGCGGATCGATCCCGCGACGTTGCCTACCCCCGGACAGATCCTTGCGGAGATGAGCGAGAGCCGGGTCGGCGGCGCCGAATACGACCGGATCTGGCCGGAGCGGGCGCGGCAAACGCTGTGGTAGGGCGGTCCTTCGGACGTTCGAATCCATAGCCCCTTTCATTGAAGGATTTTGGGCTTGCCGGGTGCGGCAAACCCTGCCGTGCAAGCCGAATCACGCGCCGGAGGTCAAAAAACACCGCTTTTCCCCGCAAAATCTGTGAAAACCGCAGGGAGTGCGGGTTTTTTCCCGCATTTCCTCATAGTGTCTGTGTCACCGAATCACTCACACAAAGGTGCCCCATGGCCGATCAAATGACGAAGTCGCAGCTCATCGAGAAAATCAATGAGTCCCACACCGAACTGACCAAGAAGGACGTCAAGGGCGTTCTCGAGACCCTGGCCGTGATCGGCTACAAGGAACTCAAGAAGAACGGCGTGTTCCTGGTCCCCGGCTTCGCCAAGTTCGTCGTCATCAAGAAGCCCGCCACCAAGGCGCGCAAGGGCACCAACCCCTTCAACGGCGAGCCGATGGTGTTTAAGGCCAAGCCGGCCCGCAAGATCGTCCGCGCCCGTCCGGTCAAGGCCGCCAAGGACGCGGTTTGATCTGACGCGCGGTCGCCGTCCGGCGACCGCAGCGACTGAGTAGAGAACGGCGCGGCATTCCCCGGAATGTCGCGCCGTTGTCGTTTGGCGAAGCCGTAGGATGGGTTGAGCACTTGCGAAACCCATCAAAGCGTCAGCCGAGGGGTGATGAGTTTCGCAAGTGCTGAACCCATCCTACGCCTGATCCAGCAATCGCTTCTTGTAGGCTTCCGCATCCATGTCGCGGATATCCACACTGAGGCTGGTGGTGTGCGGCATCAGCCGCACCATCGCCGCGCGCAGGGCTTCGCTCAGCATCACCTTCTGTTCCGGTGTGCGGCCTTCCAGCAGGTACAGCGAAGCGTGGCAAAAGCCGTCGCGCTTCCCGCCTACCAGGTAGTTCTCGAACGCCATCGCGCGAACCTTGAGATCGGCGGCGTGCACCACGCCGGTGCCGGCGGCTGCGTCATGCAACGCGCGCATCAGCGCAACGACGTCGAAGGCGGCGTGGCCTTCGCTGGAATGTTCGATGACGATATGCGGCATGCGGACCCCGTTGATTGAACTACAGCAGCATCGACTTCACGGAGTCCGACGCCTCGCGCAGCAGGGGCAGGAAGCGGTCGATCATCTCGCCGGTGGAGACGCGATCGACATGGGCACCCATGTTGATGGCCGCGACGATCTCGCCGTCGTAGCGCCGCACCGGCACCGAGATTGAGCGGAAGCCGGGCTCGGCCTCGCGGTCGACCAGCGAATAGCCTTTTTCGCGGTCGGTCATGATGGTCGCCAGCAGCAGATCCTTGTCGGTGACGGTGAACGGCGTCATCGCCTTCAGCTCCATCGCGGCCAGCGCGGCCACCAGTTCGCCGTTGGAATACTTGCCGAGCATGGCGCGCCCGACCGACGTGCAGAACGCCGGTAGCCGATAGCCGAGGTCGATGCCGGCGGAAAACACCCGCGCCGGGCTGGCCCGCGCGATGAAGATCACGTCGTGGCGGTCGAGGATCGCGAGTGACGAGATTTCCTGAGCCGCGCTGGACAGCCGGTCGAGCACCGGCTGCAGCACCGCGACCACCTGATTGGACGACAGATACGCCGCCGCCAGCACCAGGACCCGCGGCGTCAGCGAGAACAGCTTGCCGTCGCTGGAGACGAAGCCGGCGCGCTCCAGCGTGAACAGGATGCGGCGCGCGGTGGCGCGCGGCAGGTCGGCGGCCTTGGCGAGGTCGCTCAGAGTCATCGGTCTGGCATCGGCGCCGAACAGCTCGAACACCCGCAGGCCGCGGTCGAGACTTTCGATGAAATCGGTATTGCCGCGTTCCTCGCCGTCGCCGCGCTTCAGCTTCGGCATGATCAGCCCCTTGCCCGGTTCAACCGACGGCTTCCAGTTTTTTCAGATCGAACGACAGGTCCGCGGCCTGCTCCGGCGATGGCGAGAGCGCCGCGCCGATCAGGCGGCGCGCGATCATCTGGTCGCCGGGCCGGTTGATGCTGTCCACCGCCATCAGCTTCGCGCCGCGATAGTAGAACACCGAGAATTTTCCCTCCTCGATCGCGCCGCGGATCACCGCGGTGTCGTCCGGCGCCGAGAGGCCGACGATCTGCAATTTGCAATCGTACTGGTCGGACCAGAAGCGCGGTACGGCAACATAAGGCTCGGGCTTGCCGGCAATCGCCGCGCCCGCTGCCTTGCCCTGGTCGGTGGCGTTCTGCACCGACTCCAGCCGCACGCGCCGGCCGGCAAACAGGTTGTGATGATTGCTGCAATCCCCGGCAGCATAGATGTTGGGAACGCTGCTCTGGCCGAACTCGTCAACGTCGATGCCGTTAGCGCAGAGCACGCCGGCGGTCGCGGCGAGTTCGTCATTGGGAATGCCGCCGATGCCGGCGACGATCAGGTCGCCGCGCACGCGATCGCCGTTGGAGCAGATCACTTCGTGGACGGAGCCGTTGTTCTCGATAGCCGTGACGCTCTGCCGGAAGCGGATATCGACGCCATGGGCGACATGGGTGTCGAGCAGGAACTGTGAAATCAGCGGCGACACCGCGCGCTCCAGGAGCCGCGATACCGCCTCGATCATCACTACCTTCTTGCCGGCCTTGGCCGCGGTGGCCGCGACTTCGAGACCGATGAAGCCGCCGCCGATGATGACGACCTCACTCGATGCCTCCAGTCGCGGTTTCAGATCCACCGCGTGATCCAGCGTGCGCAGATAGACGATACCCGCATCTGCGGCGCCGGGAACGGTGAGCTGCCGCGCGCGCGAGCCGGTGGCGATCAGCAGTGTATCGTAGGCAAGGGTGTTGCCGCCCTCCAACTCGACCGCGTTGGCCTCGCGATCGATCCGCACCGCGCGATGGCCGAGCACCATCTCGATGTTCTGCGCCTTGAAGTAATCGTCGCCGCGCAGGATCAGGTTGCTGTGGGCGACGCTGCCGGAGAGGAAGCCTTTCGACAGCGGCGGCCGTTGATAGGGCAGGTGCACTTCGTCGGCGACAATGCGGATCGGCGCCTGGTAGCCCTTTTCGCGCGCGCTGATGCCGGCCTGGACGCCAGCGTAGGACGCTC
>NZ_JAQGJD010000025.1 GCF_028290785.1 Tardiphaga sp.
GGTGCCGACATTACCGAATTCGGCAAGCCGCCGAAGCCGCCGGGTCTGCATGAAGTGCTGGACCTGATGGAGGCCAGCCCCAAGCCGATCGTTGCCGCGATTCACGGCACGGCGCTGGGTGGCGGTCTCGAAGTCGCACTGACGTGCCATTTTCGCGTTGCAACCAAGGAAGCCAAGCTCGGCCTGCCCGAAGTGAAACTTGGCCTGCTGCCGGGCGCCGGCGGCACCCAGCGGCTGCCGCGCGCGATCGGCCCCGAACTCGCCGTCAAGATGATCGTCGGCGGCGATCCGATCAGCGCACAGGAGGCGCTGAAGCAGGGTCTGATCGAGGAGATCGTCGAGGATCGCGTCGCCGGCGGCGTCGCCTTCGCGCGCAAGGCGGCGCAGGAGAACCGGCCGCTGCGCAAGCTGAAGGATGACGACAGCAAGCTGGAGGCGGCCCGGAAAGACCGCTCGATCTTCACCAACGCCGTGCAGGCGATGACCAAGAAGGCACGCGGGCTCGAGGCTCCGTTCGCGGCGGCGGACGCCGTCGGTGCGGCGATCGACCTGCCGTTCGAGCAGGGCCTCCAGAAAGAACGCGAAGGCTTCCTGAAGCTGGTCAGCGGCGACCAGTCGAAGGCGCAGCGCTACGCGTTCTTCGCCGAGCGCGAGGCCGCCAAGGTGTCCGGCGTGCCCGAGGGCACCAAGGACCGCGAGATCAAGCGGGTCGCCATCATCGGCGCCGGCACGATGGGCGGTGGCATCGCGATGTCGTTCGCCAATGCCGGCATTCCCGTGACGCTGATCGAGACTGGCGAAGACCAGCTCAAGCGCGGCATGGGCGTGATGCAGAAGAACTACGAGAACACCGCGGCGCGCGGTGGCATTCCGGCCGACGCCCCGGCCAAGCGGATGGGCCTGATCAACGGCGTCGTCGGCCTCGAGAACGTCAAGGACGCGGACCTCGTCATCGAGGCGGTGTTCGAGACCATGGCGATCAAGAAGGAAGTCTTCACCGCGCTGGACGCCTACGCCAAGCCCGGCGCCATCCTCGCCAGCAATACGTCCTATCTCGACATCAACCAGATCGCCGCCGTCACCAAGCGCCCGCAGGACGTGCTCGGCATGCACTTCTTCTCGCCGGCCAACGTCATGAAGCTGTGCGAGATCGTCCGTGCCGAAAAGACGGCGCCGGATGCGCTGGTGACCGCGGTGGCGGTCGCGCGAAAAATCGCCAAGGTGCCGGCGGTGGTCGGCGTCTCCGATGGTTTCGTCGGCAACCGCATGCTGGCGGCCCGCTCCAAGCAGTCCGAGAAGCTGCTGTTCGAAGGCGCGTTGCCGCAGCAGGTCGATGCCGTCGTCACCAAATTCGGCATGCCGATGGGTCCGTTCGCCATGGGCGATCTCGCCGGCCTCGACATCGGCTGGCGCTCGCGCCAGGACCGCGGCATCAAGTCGCCGATCGCCGACGGGCTTTATGAAGCCGGTCGTCACGGCCAGAAGACCGGCAAGGGCTACTACAAGTACGAAACCGGCTCGCGCGCGCCGATCCCCGATCCGGAAGTCGAGAAGCTGATCGACGATACCTGCAAGAGCCTCGGTCTGACCCGTCGCATCGTCAGCGACGAGGAAATCCTCGAGCGCATGATGTATCCGATGATCAACGAGGGCGCCCGCATTCTGGAAGAGAAAGTCGCCTCGCGTCCCAGCGACATCGACGTGATCTGGCTGTACGGCTACGGCTGGCCGATCTACAGGGGCGGCCCGATGTTCTACGCCGACAGCGTCGGCCTCAAGCACATCGTCGAACGGTTGTCCTATTATGCCAAGGCGACCAACGATCCCTCGCTGGAGCCGTCAGCGCTGCTCAAGCGTTTGGCGGACGAGGGCAAGACGTTTGCATCGTTGGCCAAGGCTGCGTGATGGAAATGGCGGCATTCGACGGTCGCCGTGGAGCTTCTCCCTCCCCCCGCACTTGCGGTGGGGAAGGTGGCCGGCCGCCAGGCCGGCCGGATCGGGGGCAACCACGAGTCACGTCGCTCGTGGCGCCCCCCACCCCGACCCTCCCCACCGCAAGTGCGGGGGGAGGGAGCGCTGATGGTGTGCCCGCCTTACGGAAGCTGGAAGCCGCATGATGTATCCCGGCGAACAATTCTATCCCGAGGGCGTGCGCTGGGATGCGCCGATTGCGCGCGGCACGCTGCCCGATCTGCTGTCCACCGCGGCGTCCGAGTTCGGCGACCGCATTTCGATCGAATTCCGCGACCGCGGCATCAGCTTCAACGAGTTGGAAGCCAAGGTTGAGATCGCCGCCGCGGCGTTTCTCCGCGCCGGCTACGGCAAAGGCGCTTCGATCGCGCTGTTCCTCGGCAATACGCCGGACCATCCGGTAAACTTCTTCGGCGCGCTGAAGGCCGGCGCGCGGCTGGTGCATCTGTCGCCGCTCGACGGCGAGCGCGCGCTGTCGCACAAGCTCAGCGACTCCGGCGCCCGCGTGCTGGTCACCAGCAACCTCGCCACCCTGATGCCGATGGCGCTGAAATTTCTCGACAAGGGTCTGCTCGACAAGCTGATCGTCTGCGAGGACGACGACTGGGGCGCGGTCGGCAATCCGCAGATTCCACTGCCTGCCAATCCGAAGATCGTCACCTTCAAGCAATTCATCTTCGGCGCGACGGCGCCGTCACAGTGGCCGGCGATTTCGCCTGATGACGTCGCGCTGCTGCAATATACCGGCGGCACCACCGGGCTGCCGAAGGGCGCGATGCTGAGCCACAGCAATCTGACCTCGGCCGTGTCGATCTACACCGTGTGGGGGGCGGGCGCGCGCGCCGAGCGCAACGTCGTCGAACGTGTGATCTGCGTGCTGCCGCTGTTCCACATCTACGCGCTCACCGTGGTGTTGCTCAGCCGCATCAGCCTCGGCGACGTCATCTCGCTGCATCAGCGCTTTGATGCCGGTGCCGTGCTCAACGATATCGAAAACAAGCGCGCGACGATTTTCCCGGGCGTGCCGACCATGTGGATCGCCATTGCCAGCGATCCCAGCCTGGAGACCCGCGACCTGTCGTCGCTGGTGTCGGCCGGGTCGGGCGGTGCGCCGCTGCCCGTCGAAGTGGCGCGCCTGTTCGAGGTCAAGACCGGTCTCAAGCTGAAGAGCGGCTGGGGCATGACGGAGACCTGTTCGCCCGGCACCGCGCATCCTCCCACCGGGCCGGACAAGCCGGGCTCGATCGGGCTGATGATGCCGGGCATCGAGATGGATGTGGTGTCGCTCGACGATCCCGCGAAAGTATTGCCGGCCGGCCAAACCGGCGAGATCCGCATCAAGGGCCCCAATGTCACCCGGGGCTACTTGAACCGGGAAAAGGAATCCGCGGAATCCTTCGTCGGCGACCACTTCCTGACCGGCGACATCGGCTACATGGACCCCGACGGCTATTTCTATATTGTCGATCGCAAGAAGGACATGATCATCTCCGGCGGCTTCAATGTCTATCCGCAGATGATCGAGCAGGCGATCTACGAACACCCCGGTGTGCAGGAGGTGATCGTGATCGGCATTGCCGATGAATACCGCGGCGAGGCCGCCAAGGCCTTCATCAAGCTGCGCGGCAATACTGCGCCGTTCAGTCTCGACGAGCTCCGCACGTTCCTCACCGGCAAACTCGGCAAACACGAACTGCCCGTCGCGGTGGACTTCGTCGATGATCTGCCGCGCACCGCGGTCGGAAAACTCTCTCGCCACGCCTTGCGTGGCCTGCAACCCACGCCAACTATCAATCAACAACAAACCGCCACCGGAGGCCGCCCATGACTGAAGCCGTTATCGTTTCCACCGCACGCACCCCGATCGGCAAGGCCTATCGCGGCGCCCTTAATGCCACCGAAGGCGCGACCCTGCTCGGCCATGCCATCGAGCACGCCGTGAAGCGCGCCGGGCTGGACCCGAAGGAAATCGAGGACGTGGTGATGGGCGCCGCGCTGCAGCAGGGCTCCACCGGCGGCAACATCGCCCGCAAGGCGCTGCTCCGCGCCGGGCTCCCGGTCACCGCCGGCGGCACCACCATCGATCGGCAGTGCGCTTCAGGCCTGCAGGCGATCGCGCTGGCGGCGCGCTCGGTGATCTTCGACGGCGTCGAGATCGCGGTCGGCGGCGGCGGCGAGTCGATCTCGCTGGTGCAGAATGACCACGCCAACCAGTTTCACACGGTCGATCCCGAACTGATGAAGATCAAGTCCGACGTCTACATGCCGATGCTCGACACCGCCGAGACCGTCGCCAAGCGCTACAACATCTCCCGCGAGCGCCAGGACGAGTACTCGCTCGAAAGCCAGCGCCGTACCGCAGCCGCCCAGCAGGGCGGCAAGTTCAACGACGAGATCGCCGCCATCAGCACGAAGATGGGCGTTGCCGACAAGGCCACCGGCGAAGTGACCTTCAAGGACATCACGCTGTCTAAGGATGAAGGTCCGCGTCCCGAAACCACGGCCGAGGGCCTTGCCGGTCTGAAGGCCGTGCGCGGCGAAGGTTTTTCGATCACCGCCGGCAACGCCAGCCAGCTTTCCGATGGCGCCAGCGCCACCGTGATCATGAGCGACAAGCTCGCGGCGTCGAAGGGCCTGACCCCGCTCGGCATTTTCCGCGGGTTCGTCTCGGCGGGCTGCGAGCCGGACGAGATGGGCATCGGCCCGGTATTCGCCGTGCCGCGTCTGCTGAAGCGCCATGGCCTCAAGGTCGAGGACATCGATCTCTGGGAACTGAATGAAGCCTTCGCCGTGCAGGTGATCTATTGCCGCGACAAGCTCGGCATCGATCCGGAAAAGCTGAACGTCAATGGCGGCGCGATCTCGGTCGGCCATCCCTACGGCATGTCGGGCGCGCGCCTGACCGGCCACGCGCTGATCGAAGGCCGTCGCCGCAAGGCCAAGTACGCTGTCGTCACCATGTGCGTCGGCGGCGGCATGGGCTCCGCCGGCCTGTTCGAAATCATCCACTAACCACTCGCTCACAGGAGGATCCGATGGATCTCAACTTCAGCAAGGAAGAAGTCGCGTTTCGCGATGAAGTCCGCGCCTTTTTCAAGGATCACGTGCCGCCGTCGACGCGGCAGAAAATGGCGGAGGGCCGTCATCTCAGCAAGGACGAGATGGTGGCCTGGTGGCGCATCCTCAACGACAAGGGCTGGGGCGTGACGCACTGGCCGAAGGAATATGGCGGCACCGGCTGGACCTCGGTGCAGCACTACATCTTCAACGAGGAGCTGCAGATGGTGCCGGCGCCGGCGCCGCTCGCCTTCGGCGTCAGCATGGTCGGCCCGGTGATCTACACCTTCGGCAACGAGGCGCAGAAGAAGCGCTTCCTGCCGCGCATCGCCAGCGTCGAGGATTTCTGGTGCCAGGGCTTTTCCGAGCCCGGCTCCGGTTCCGATCTGGCCTCGCTGAAGACCAAGGCCGAGCGCAAGGGCGACAAGTGGATCATCAACGGCCAGAAGACCTGGACCACGCTGGCGCAGTACGCCGACTGGATCTTCTGTCTGTGCCGCACCGACCCCACCGCCAAGAAGCAGTCCGGCATTTCCTTCATCCTGGTCGACATGAAGACCCCGGGCATCACCGTGCGCCCGATCGTCACCATCGATGGCGGACGCGAAGTCAACGAAGTGTTCTTCGATGACGTCGAGGTGCCCTACGAGAATCTCGTCGGCGAGGAGAACAAGGGCTGGGACTACGCCAAATTCCTGCTCGGCAACGAACGCACCGGCATCGCCCGGGTCGGTGTTTCCAAGGAGCGCATCCGTCGCATCAAGGAACTTGCCGCGAAGGTCGAGTCCAACGGCAAGCCGGTGGCCGACGACCAGAAGTTCCGCGAAAAGCTGGCGATGATCGAAATCGAGTTGAAGGCGCTCGAACTGACGCAGCTGCGCGTCGTCGCCGACGAAGGCAAGCACGGCAAGGGCAAGCCCAACCCGGCGTCTTCGGTGCTGAAGATCAAGGGCTCGGAAATCCAGCAGGCGACGACGGAGTTGCTGATGGAGGTGATCGGCCCGTTCGCCGCGCCCTATGACGAGCATGGCGACGACGGCAGCAACGAGGCGATGGAATGGACCGCGCAGATCGCGCCGAGCTATTTCAACAACCGCAAGGTCTCGATCTACGGCGGCTCCAACGAGATTCAGCGCAACATCATCACCAAGGCCGTGCTGGGGCTGTAGCGCCGTCATCCGTCATGGCCGGGCGAGGGCGCGTTTCGCGCCCGATGTCCCGGCCATCCACGTCTGCCTTTTCGCCACCCATCGTGGATGGCCGGGACAAGCCCGGCCACGACGCGGAAAGGCCGATCCTAAATAACAGGCTTCCGATTAGCCGGGGAAAACAACAATGGATTTCGATTTGTCGGAGGAGCAGCGTCTCCTCAAGGATAGCGTCGACGGGCTGCTGAAGGCGTCCTACGATTTTGATCAGCGCAAGAAGTACCGCGCCGAGAGGGGCGGCTGGAGCAAGAGCCTGTGGAACAAGCTGGCGGAGCAGGGCCTGCTCGGCCTGCCGTTCACCGAAGAAGAAGGCGGCTTCGGCGCCGGCGCGGTGGAAACCATGATCGTGATGGAATCCCTCGGCAAGGCGCTGGTGGTTGAGCCCTATCTCGCTACGGTGGTGCTCGGCGGCGGGTTCTTGCGCCGCGGCGGCTCGGCGGCGCAGAAGGAGGCCTACATTCCTGCCATCATCGACGGCAGCAAGACGCTGGCCTTCGCGCAGCTCGAGAAAAATTCGCGCTACGATCTCGGCGATGTCGCCACCTCGGCGAAAAAGACCGCCAATGGCTGGACCATCGACGGCGAGAAATTCGTCGTGCTGAACGGCGAGAACGCCGACACCTTGATCGTCACCGCGCGCACGGCAGGCGGCCAGCGCGACCGCAACGGCGTCGGCGTGTTCCTGGTGCCGGCCAATGCCAAGGGCGTCAGCATCAAGGGCTATCCAACCCAGGACGGCCTGCATGCCGCCGACATCACCTTCACGTCCGTTGAAGTGGGGGCCGACGCTGTCATCGGCGATCCCGCCAACGGCCTGCCGCTGGTCGAGACTGTGGTCGATGACGCCCGCATCGCGCTGTGCGCCGAGGCGGTCGGCGAGATGGACGAGTCGCTGAAATCGACGGTCGAATATCTCAAGACCCGCACCCAGTTCGGCGTCGCCATCGGCACCTTCCAGGTGCTGCAGCATCGCGCCGCCGACATGTTCGTCGCGGTGGAGCAGGCGAGGTCGATGGCGATGTTCGCCACCATGGCGAGCGATTTCGACGACGCCGCGGAACGCGCCAAGGCGGTGTCGGCCGCCAAGGTGCAGATCGGCAAGTCGCTGAAGTTCGTCGGCGAACAGGCGATCCAGCTCCATGGCGGCGTCGGTATGACCCAGGAGTACAAGATCGGCCACTACTTCAAGCGGCTGACCATGATCGAAAGCACGTTTGGCGATACGGATTATCACCTGCGCCGCGTCACCGACGCCGGCGGGTTGAATAGCTAAGGTCACCGGCTTCTCAACGTCATTGCGAGGAGCGAAGCGACGCGGCAATCCAGAGAGCCTCACACGCAGTCTGGATTGCTTCGTCGCAAGGGCTCCTCGCAATGACGGGGAGAGTGAGTGCAAAACAATAAAAACAGGGAGTCCTCCGTGAACAACCCGTTCGATCTCACCGGCAAGGTCGCCGTCATCACCGGCTCCAGCCGCGGCATCGGCCGTGCTTCGGCCGAACTGCTGGCCAAACTCGGCGCGAAGGTCGTGGTCTCCAGCCGCAAGGCGGACGCCTGCGAGGAAGTCGCCGAAGGCATCCGCCGCGACGGCGGCGATGCGCACGTGATCCCCTGCAACATTTCGCGAAAGGACGAGATCGCGGGACTGATTGCCGGCACCGTGAAGCACTACGGCCCGATCGATATCCTGGTCTGCAACGCCGCCGTAAATCCCTATTACGGACCGCTGCTCGATATCCCCGACGAAGCCTTCGACAAGATCATGGGCTCCAACGTCAAGAGCAACATCTGGCTGTGCGCACAGACCATCCCGGCGATGGCCGAGCGCGGCCGCGGCTCCGTCATCATCATCTCCTCGATCGGCGGATTGCGTGGCTCCACGGTGATCGGCGGCTACGGCATCTCCAAGGCCGCGGATTTCTCGCTGTGCCGCAGCCTCGCAGGCGAGTGGGGCCCGAAAGGCGTCCGCGTCAACTGCATCGCGCCCGGCCTGGTGAAGACCGATTTCGCCAAGGCGCTGTGGGAAGACCCTGACAACCTCAAGCGCCGCACCGCCACCACGCCGTTGCGCCGGATCGGCGAACCGCACGAGATCGCTGGCGCGGTGGCCTATCTCGGCTCGGACTCCTCGACCTTCATGACCGGCCAGGCCATCGTCATCGACGGCGGCGTGACGACGGCAGGGGTGTAGTCTTGCTTACCCTCCCCTGAAGGGGGAGGGTCGATCAACAGCGCGCGAAGCGCGATGTTGATCGGGGTGGGGTGACATGTTCATCCGCAGGCTTCTCCGCGTGCCGCTTCACCCCACCCCGTCTCGATCCGCGCTGCGCGCGGTTCTCGCCGACCCTCCCCCTCCAAGGGAGGGTAAGAAAGGAAACGCCGATGCCCTTCATCCTCGCCATCGATCAGGGCACCACCTCCTCGCGGGCGATGGTGTTTCGCGAGGACATTTCCATCGCCGCCGCCGCGCAGCAGGAATTCCCGCAGCATTTTCCCGCCTCCGGCTGGGTCGAGCACGAGCCCGACGACATCTGGTCATCGACGCTGCAGGTCTGCCGCGACGCGATGGCGAAGGCCGGCGCGGCGGCGAAGGATATCGCCGCGATCGGCATCACCAACCAGCGCGAAACCACCGTGGTGTGGGATCGCTCGACCGGGCAGGCGGTGCACCGCGCCATTGTCTGGCAGGACCGCCGGACTGCGGAGATCTGTGCGCAGCTCAAGGCCGACGGCCACGAGCCGATGATCTCGAAAAAGACCGGCCTGATCGTCGATCCGTATTTTTCCGGCACCAAGGTGGCGTGGATTCTCGACCACGTCCCCGGCGCGCGGGCCCGCGCCGAGCGCGGCGAGTTGTTGTTCGGCACCGTCGATTGCTATCTGCTGTGGCGGCTCACCGGGGGCGCGGTACATGCCACCGACGCCACCAATGCCTCGCGCACGCTGCTGTTCAACATCCATACCGGCGATTGGGACAACGACCTGCTGCGGCTGCTGCGCGTGCCTGCCGCGATGCTGCCGGAGGTCAAGGATTCCTCCGCCGACTTCGGCACCACCACGACCGACCTGTTCGGCGGCGTCATCGCCATCTCCGGCATCGCCGGCGACCAGCAGGCCGCCACCATCGGCCAGGCCTGCTTCGCGCCCGGCATGATCAAGTCGACCTACGGCACCGGCTGCTTCGCGCTGCTCAACACCGGCACCACCCCGGTGGCGTCCAAAAACAAGCTGCTGACCACCATCGCCTATCAGCTCGGCGGCGTCCGGACTTACGCGCTGGAGGGCTCGATCTTCGTCGCGGGCTCCGCCGTGCAATGGCTGCGCGATGGTCTGGGCATCATCAAATCCGCCGCGGAGACCGGCCCGCTCGCCGAACAATCCGACCACGCGCAGTCGGTCTATCTGGTGCCGGCCTTTGTCGGGCTCGGCGCGCCCTACTGGAATCCCGACGTGCGCGGCGCGTTGTTCGGCCTGACCCGCAACACCGGCCCGGCCGAGCTGGCGCATGCCGCGCTGGAAAGTGTCTGCTACCAGACGGTCGATCTGCTGGCGGCGATGCGCGCCGACTGGCCGGATGCCGACGCCGCCAACATCGTGCTGCGCGTCGATGGCGGTATGACAGCCTCGGACTGGACCCTGCAGCGCCTGGCTGATCTGCTGGACGCGCCGGTGGACCGCCCGATGATCCAGGAAACCACCGCGCTCGGCGCCGCCTATCTCGCCGGTCTGCGTGCGGGGCTGTATCCCGAGCCGGCGAAATTCGCCGACAACTGGCGGCTCGAGCACCGCTTCAGGCCGAACATGAGCGAGGCGACGCGGACGCGAAAGCTTGCGGGCTGGGCGCGCGCCGTGAAAGGGCTGCTGGCGAGCGATCAGTAACGCGCGTGGCAGGGCCAACCGCATTCAGCAATCATCCAACAAAAAGGCCGCCCTCGCGGGCGGCCTTTCGTTTCGGCCCGAGGCCGAAAATGTTCTCCGGTTACCAGCCGCGGCCGCCGCCGAAGCTGAATCCGATGCTCGGGCCGCCGCCGCCATAGTAACCACGGCGCTCGTAGCCACGATCATAGCCGCGATCGTAACCGCCGCCGTAACCGTAGCCGCGCTGCACGTAACGCGGGCCGCGGGTGCGGTAGCAGCGGCCGTATTCGTCGCACACCAGCCGTACCTGTTCGGTAGCGATACCCGCTTCAGCGCCGACCGCGGATGGGCTGAGCGGCGCGGCACCGGCCGCGGTGGTGAGCAGAGCAGTCGCCGCAGCGATCGATAGAATGAGCTTTTTCATGGGTCTCTCCGGTTTGATGGGATCGGTGGCCGTTGCTTAACGCCAGCCGCGAGACCAGCCATAATGATGTCCACGTCCGCGGTTCCAGCCGTAGTGATGGCCGCGTCCGCCGCGTCCCATGCCGTGATGGCCGCCATGTCCATGGCCGCCGCGCACCTGGATCACGTCGCTTTCAGTCGTCGTCGAAGGTGCCAGTGGGCTTACGGGCATCGCCGTCGCCGGTAGCATCAGGCCCAGCCCGAGCAGGGCGGCGGCTGCGGCCGCGATGATCGTTCGTTTCATGTGATCTCTCCAGCGCGATAGCGCGCACGACAAGCGATGGCGGGCGGCGTTGTTCCACTTCGCCTGACGATGAGTGGGTATCACGTGTGAAAGGTATGTGAGGGCCGGTCGTCGATGCCGCCGCGTCGCCGTGTAGAAAGCGGGGCCCCGGATCTGCGAAGCAAACCTTCGTATTGCATCGTGTCCGGGGGAACCGCGCGGTGAAGCCTATTTCGCTCCCACCGCCCTGCCGCGGTACTGCAGATGCACCGCGCAGTTGCAGCCCGGCGGATGCGAGGCCATTTCCTTGGCGGTTTCCTTGGCCGCGATGTCGTTGGCAGGCGCCGTCGCCGGCGTGGCCGTCATGGCTTCCTTGACGCGGCGATCCTGCTCGGACTGGTCTTGGGTCGGAATGTAGTTCAGCACCGGGGCTAGCCAGCGCTCGCTCTCCGCCAGCGTCCAGCCCTTGCGCGTCGCGTAGTCCTGCACCTGGTCGCGCTCGACCTTGCCGACGCCGAAATAGTAGCTCTCGGGATGGCTGAAATACACGCCGGACACAGATGAGCCCGGCCACATCGCGTAGCTTTCGGTCAGCGTCACGCCGGCCGTGTTCTCCGCATCGAGCAGCCGGAACAGGGTTGCCTTCTCGGTGTGATCGGGCTGCGCGGGATAGCCGGGGGCCGGGCGGATGCCCTGGTACTTTTCCAGGATCAGTTCGTCGACCGGCAGGTTCTCGTCCGGCGCATAACCCCAGAACTCCTTTCGCACGCGCAGATGCATCCGCTCGGCAAAGGCCTCGGCGAGACGATCCGCCAGCGCCTGGCACAGGATCGCGGAGTAGTCGTCATTGGCGTTCTTGAAGCGGTTGGCGATGATGTCCTCGCCGATCCCCGCGGTGACCACGAACGCGCCCATGTAGTCCGGCACGCCCGACGTCACAGGCGCGATGAAATCCGACAGCGCGGCGTTGAAGCGGCCATCGCGCTTCACCAGTTGCTGGCGCAGCGTGTACAGCGTGGCGATCGGCGTGGTGCGGGTCTCGTCTTCATAGAGCACGATGTCGTCGCCGACGGCGTTGGCCGGCCAGAAGCCAATCGTCGCCTGCGCCTTGAACCAGTTTTCGTTGATGATCAGCTTCAGCATTTTTTGCGCGTCGGCGTACAGTGAGGTCGCGACCTCACCGACCTTGTCGTCCTTCAGGATCGCCGGAAAACGACCGGCCAGTTCCCAGGTCTGGAAGAATGGCGTCCAGTCGATGTATTCGGCGAGCTCGGCCAGCGGATAGTCGCTGAACGACTTGACGCCGAGAAACGTCGGCTTCTTCGGCGGCGCCTTGGTGAAATCGATCACCAACCCATTGGCTCGCGCGTCCGTCAGCTTCAGCCGCTTCTTGTCGGCTTGGGCGCGGAAATGCGCGGCGGAAATCTTGGCGTAGTCGGCGCGGATTTCCGCGGCATAGGCGTCGCGGCGATCTTCCGACATCAGCGACGACGCGACGCCAACGGCGCGGCTGGCGTCGTTGACATGCACCACCGGGCCGTTCTTGTAATTCGGATCGATCTTCACCGCGGTATGCACGCGGCTCGTGGTCGCACCGCCGATCAGCAGCGGCACGTTAAGGCCCTGGCGCTGCAACTCGCCGGCCAGAAAACTCATCTCGTCGAGCGACGGTGTGATCAGGCCTGACAGGCCAATGATGTCGGCATTCTCGGCCTTCGCGGTCTCGATGATTTTTGACGCCGGCACCATGACGCCGAGATCGATGACTTCAAAATTGTTGCACTGGAGCACGATGCCCACAATGTTCTTGCCGATGTCGTGGACGTCGCCCTTGACGGTGGCGAGTACGATCTTGCCGGCGTTCTTGCGGCCGTCGCCGGTGATGCCGGCGGCCAGGTTGTCGGCCTTCTCCTGCTCCATGAACGGCATCAGCCAGGCCACCGCCTGCTTCATCACGCGGGCGGACTTCACCACCTGCGGCAGGAACATCTTGCCGTCGCCGAACAGGTCGCCGACGATGTTCATGCCGTCCATCAGCGGGCCTTCGATGACGTGCAGCGGACGCACAACAGTCAGGCGCGCGGCCTCGGTGTCTTCGTCGATATATTCGGTGATGCCGTGCACCAGCGCATGAGATAGCCGCTTCTCCACCGGCCATTCGCGCCAGGCGAGGTCCTTCTCTTTGACTTCCTTGCCCTGGCCGCGGAATTTTTCCGCCAGCTCGAGCAGGCGCTCGGATGCGCCGGGATCGCGGTTCAGGATGACGTCTTCGCAGACCTGGCGCAGCTCGGGGTCGATGTCGTCATAGACGATCATCTGCCCGGCATTGACGATGCCCATGTCCATGCCCGCCTTGATGGCGTGATACAGGAACACCGAATGCATGGCTTCGCGCACCGGCTCGTTGCCGCGGAACGAGAACGACAGGTTCGACACGCCGCCGGAAATATGCGCGTGAGGCAGGTTCGAGCGGATCCACCTGACAGCCTCGATGAAATCGACGCCGTAATTATTGTGCTCTTCGAGACCGGTCGCAATGGCAAAGATGTTGGGATCGAAGATGATGTCTTCCGGCGGGAAGTCGAGCTGATCCACCAGGATGTCGTAGGCGCGCTTGCAGATCTCGGTCTTGCGCGCAAACGTGTCGGCCTGACCGACCTCGTCGAACGCCATCACGACCACGGCCGCGCCATGGCGGCGTGCGATTTTCGCCTCGTGGATGAATTTGGCTTCGCCTTCCTTCATCGAGATTGAATTCACCACCGGCTTGCCCTGCACGCATTTCAGGCCGGCTTCAATGACGGAGAATTTCGACGAATCGACCATCACCGGGACGCGGGCGATGTCCGGCTCGGCGGCGACGAGGTTGAGGAACGTGACCATCGCGGCTTCAGAATCCAGAAGCCCTTCATCCATGTTGATGTCGATGATCTGCGCGCCGTTCTCGACCTGGTCGCGGGCCACCTGGAGGGCGGCGGTGTAATCACCGGCAGTGACCAGCTTGCGGAATTTCGCGGAGCCGGTGACGTTGGTGCGCTCGCCCACATTGACGAAGGGAATCGCCGGCGTGAGCTCGAACGGCTCCAGGCCGGAGAGCCGCAGGCGCGGCTCGATCTCCGGCACGACGCGGGGCTTGTGCGGGGCGACAGCCTTGGCGATGGCTGCGATATGGTCCGGCGTGGTGCCGCAGCAACCGCCGACGATGTTGACGAGGCCGGCGCTGGCGAATTCGCCGATCAGCCCGGCCATGAATTCCGGGCTCTCGTCGTAGGCGCCGAATTCGTTGGGCAGGCCGGCGTTCGGATAGGCGCAGACCAGGGTGTCGGCGACGCGGCCAATATCGGCGATATGCGCGCGCAAATCTTCGGCGCCGAGCGCGCAGTTGAAACCGATGGTGGCCGGCTTGGCATGGCGCACCGAATTCCAGAACGCTTCCGGCAACTGGCCGGACAAAAGGCGGCCGGATTTATCGGTGATGGTGCCGGAGATCATCACGGGCACGTCGATGCCGCGCGCTTCGCAGATTTCCGCGATGGCGTAGAGGCCGGCCTTGGCGTTCAGCGTGTCGAAGATGGTCTCGAGCAGCAGCAGGTCGGCGCCGCCGTCCAAGAGGCCGTTGATCTGCTCGCTATAGGCGATGCGCAAATCATCGAAGGTGACCGCGCGGTAACCGGGGGAGGAGACGTCCGGCGAGATCGAAGCGGTGCGGTTGGTGGGGCCGATGGCGCCGGCGACGAAGCGCGGGCGGCCGTCCTCGGCGCTCACCTTGATCGCCGCATTCTTGGCGAGGCGCGCACCCTCGAAACTCATCTCGTAGGCGATATCGGCGAGGTCGTAGTCGGCCTGCGCGATCGAGGTCGAGGAGAACGTGTTGGTGGCGACGATGTCGGCGCCGGCGCGCAGATATTCGGCGTGAATATCCTCGATCGCCTGCGGTTGCGTCAGGATCAAGAGGTCGTTGTTGCCGCGCAGGTCGCGGTGAAAGTCCTTGTAGCGCTCGCCACGAAACGCGGCCTCGTCGAACTGCAGGCCCTGGATCATGGTGCCCATGGCGCCGTCGAGCACCAGGATGCGCTCAGAGGCGGCTTTCAGCAGTTCGGTACGCTTGGCGGAAACGGGCACGGTCATGTCAGGCAGCCTTCTGCGCGCCGTTCGGCCGGAAGCCAAGCAAATGGCTGATGGCGAAGACGAGGTCGGCGCGGTTCATGGTGTAGAAATGGAAGTCGGTGACGCCGTGCTTGGCAAGCTTCTGCACCTGGCCTGCGGCCACGGTGGCGGCGACCAGCTTGCGGGTTTCGGCGTCGTCGTCGAGGCCGTCGAACTTTTCGTCGAGCCAGGACGGCACGGTGGTGCCGGCGCGGGTCACGAAATTGCGCGCCTGTTTGAAATTGTGCATCGGCATGATGCCGGGCAGGATCGGAATATCGATGCCGCGGGCGCGCACGCGGTCGAGGTAGCGGAAGTACAGGTCGTTGTCGAAGAACACCTGGGTGATGGCGCGGGTCGCGCCGGCATCAACTTTTGCTTTCAGCACATCGATGTCGGCATCGAAGTCCGGGCTTTCCGGATGCTTCTCGGGATAGGCCGACACGGTGACGTCGATGTCCGGATAGCGATTCTTGATGGAGGCTACGAGATCCGCCGAGGTCTGGTAACCTTCGGCATGGGCGACGTAGGGCGTACCAATCCCGGTGGTGGGATCGCCACGCAGCGCCACGATGTGGCGGACGCCGACCTGGTGATATTGCGCCACGACGTCATCGACGTCCTGCTTCGGCGCGTTGACGCAGGTCAGATGCGCGGCCGGCACCAGCGCGGTCTCGTTGAGAATGCGGGTGATGGTGGAATGGGTGCGCTCGCGGGTCGAGCCGCCGGCGCCATAGGTCACCGAGACGAAGTTCGGCGACAGCGGCGCCAGCCGGGTGATGGTCTCCCATAGGCTGCGCTCCATCTCCTCGGTCTTTGGCGGGAAGAACTCGAAGGAAATGTTGGGAAGCCTGGGCTGGCTCGGCGCGATCTCGCTCATGTCTTTAAACTCCACGCGGGCCGCATTGGGCAGGCTGCCATCGGTCAAATTGCCTTGCATCCGGGAATACGGGTGCGCTGCAACAAGATAGGATCAAACTGGCTATTGAAATAGCCCATCCGAAGCGCAGCGGGCATGGGAAATTGCCCATTCGTGGAATTTTGGCTGGGTATATTGCCCGTCAAAACTGATAATGGGCAGGTTCAAAAACCGATTACTGAGTTTGAAAATGTTGAATATTTGTTGATATTGCAAGAGATAATGCAAGGAAAGCGGCTGGCCGTGCTTGAACGGTGGGGTGGGCAGTTTCAAATAATTAGATCTATCCTGATGTTTTTGCCCACAATCCGGCCGTGGCGGCAGCCCCTCCGCCCGGCGGATCTGCGACGTCGCCCCTTTGCCCGCCGGGCTGGACGTCCTAGTTTACCGCCATGATCCCCTTGTCCATTCTCGACCTCTCCGTCGTCGCCACCGGCACGCCACCCTCGGCAGCGCTGCGCAACAGCATCGATCTGGCCGGGCATGCCGACCGGCTCGGCTATGTCCGCTACTGGCTGGCCGAGCACCACAACCTCGCCTCCGTCGCCAGCCCGGCGCCGGACATCATGATCGGCCAGATCGCGGCGGTGACGAAGCACATCCGCGTCGGTTCCGGCGGCGTGATGCTGCCCAACCACGCGCCGCTGGTGGTGGCCGAGCGCTTCAAGATGTTGGAGGCGCTGTTTCCCGGCCGTATCGATCTCGGCCTTGGGCGCGCTCCCGGCACCGACGGCGCCACCGCGCACGCGCTGCGCAGCCGGCTCGATGCCCGCGAGGGCGACGATTTTCTCGAACGGCTCAGCGAGCTGATGCTGTGGGAGACCCGCGAATTCCCGCCCGGCCATCCCTACAACAAGGTGGTGGCGATGCCCGACGACGCGCCGCTGCCGCCGATCTGGCTGCTCGGGTCCAGCGATTACAGTTCGGAGCTCGCCGCGCAGGTCGGGCTGGGCTTTGCCTTTGCGCACCACTTCGCGTCGTTCGATGCCGCCGACGCGCTGGTGCACTATCGGGCGCGCTTCAAGCCGTCGCGCTGGCGCGCCACGCCGCATGGCATTCTGGCGATCGCCGTCATCGTGGCCGAGACAGATGCCGAAGCCGAACGCCTCGCCACCTCCGCCGATCTCAACCGCCTGCGGCGCGACCGCGGCGAATACGCGCCGCTGCCGAGCGTGGAGGAGGCGCTGGCCTATCCCTATACGGAGCGCGAACGCACGGCGATCGCCCGCAACCGCGCGCGGCTATTCGTCGGAAGTCCTGCCACGGTGATGCAGAAACTGCAGCCGC
>NZ_JAQGJD010000028.1 GCF_028290785.1 Tardiphaga sp.
CCGACCGCGGAGAGGTCGTAGCGCTCAGAGTCGAAGAACAGCGACTGGAACATGTTCTGCGCGGAGTCGATGGTCGGCGGCTCGCCGGGACGCATCACGCGGTAGATGTCGAACAGCGCGTCTTCACGCGTCATGTTCTTGTCGGCGTTCAGCGTGTTGCGGATGTAGGCGCCGATGTTGACGTGATCGATGTCGAGCAGCGGCAGGTCCTTGTAGCCCTCCTCGCTCAGCGCCTTCAGCGACTTCTCGGTGATCTCTTCGCCGGCCTCGGCATAGATCTCGCCGGTCTTCACGTTGACCAGATCTTCCGCGAGGTAGTTGCCGACGAGCTCCTCGTCCGACATGCGCAGCGCCTTGAGGCCCTTTTCAGCGAGCTGACGGGCGGCACGGACAGTGAGCTTCTTGCCGGCTTCGAGCACGACCTTACCGGTGTCGGCATCGATCAGGTCATTGACGGTGGAATAGCCACGGAAACGCGTGGCGTCGAACGGCACGCGCCAGCCTTCCTTGATCTTCTTGAACTGGATCTTCTTGTAGAACGTCGAGAGAATTTCCTCGCCGTCGAGACCCAGCGCGAACATCAGCGACGTCACCGGAATCTTGCGGCGACGATCGATGCGCGCGAACACGATGTCCTTGGCGTCGAACTCGATGTCCAGCCAGGAACCGCGATACGGGATCACGCGGGCGGCGAACAGCAGCTTGCCCGACGAATGGGTCTTGCCCTTGTCGTGGTCGAAGAACACGCCCGGCGAGCGATGCATCTGCGAGACGATGACGCGCTCGGTACCGTTGACGACGAAGGTGCCGTTCATGGTCATGAGCGGAATGTCGCCCATGTAGACGTCCTGCTCCTTGATGTCCTTGACCGACTTCGCGCCGGTTTCCTCGTCGATATCGAACACGATCAGGCGCAGCGTCACCTTCAGCGGCGCGGCATAAGTCATGCCACGCTGGCGGCACTCGTCGACGTCGTATTTCGGCGGCTCAAATTCGTATCGAACGAATTCCAGCATTGAAGTGTTAGAGAAGTCCGAGATCGGGAAAACCGACCGGAACACCGCCTGCAGACCCTCGTCGAGGCGGCCGCCCTGGGGTTCATCGACCATCAGGAACTGGTCGTAGGATGCCTTCTGAACCTCGATGAGGTTCGGCATCTCAGCGACTTCTTTAATATGACCGAAGAACTTGCGAACGCGCTTGCGACCTGTGAACGTCTGCTGACCCATCGTGGCCTCTCATTTCGTCGCCCGTAACGGGCGAACCTTCCGAGGCACGACTGGCGTCGCCCCCGGGTTGAATTTCAAAACGCCCCGGCTCCGAGGTCCAATTTCAGGACTAAAGTCCCAATGTCGAACACTTGAATCGCGGAACGCAAAACGACGTGCGGGATGCCTGGCTGCACCCTGCCCGTCGAAACCGTCTAGCTACGGACTGAAAAAGCCCGAAATTGGCATATCTCCCAACGGTTTACGCAGAAACGTCGCCGTTCCCGCCATCAAACCGTGCTTTCGTGCTGCCGTCCCGATATGGGATGGCAATAGTGGAGATTCGAGGGTGGTTCCAAGAATTCCCCACACATTCCTGTGTACAATTCAAAAATCATTCCGGAAGGCGGCCGCTAAGCCGCCTTCCGGGTGAAATCTGTCGTGCTTACTTGAGTTCGACCTTGGCGCCAGCCTTCTCGAGCTGAGCCTTGATCTTCTCGGCTTCGTCCTTGGTGACGCCTTCCTTGACGGCCTTCGGAGCGCCTTCGACCAGGTCCTTGGCTTCCTTGAGGCCAAGACCCGTGATCGCACGGACTTCCTTGATGACTTCGATCTTCTTGTCGCCGGCAGCGGTCAGCATGACGGTGAATTCGGTCTTCTCTTCAGCGGCAGCAGCCGGAGCGCCGGCAGGGCCAGCAACAGCGACGGCAGCAGCGGCAGACACGCCCCACTTTTCTTCAAGCAGCTTGGCGAGGTCGGCAGCTTCGAGCACGGTCAGGCTCGAGAGTTCTTCAACGATCTTATTGAGGTCGGCCATTGTCTTGTTTCCTTAAGCGTATCTAGTTCGAACCAGGGTTGAATGCGAAGGGCGTCAGGCCGCTTCGCTCTTTGAGGCATAGGCCTGAACAACACGTGCGAGCTTGGACGCAGGCGCTGTCGAGAGCTGAGCGATCTTGGTCGCGGGTGCCACAAGGAGACCCAGGATCTTCGCGCGCAGTTCGTCGAGCGAGGGCAGCGCGGCCAGAGCCTTGACGCTGTCGACGTTCAGGACGGTTTTACCCATCGAGCCACCAAGAATGACGAAGTTCTCATTCAGCTTGGCGAATTCGACGGCAACCTTCGGTGCCGCTACCGGATCGTCAGAAGTGGCGATCACGGTGGGACCCTTCAAAAGGGACCCAATGGCAACGACGTCCGTGCCTTCAAGAGCAATTTTGGCGAGACGGTTTTTCGAGACCTTGACCGATGCGCCAGCCAGCTTCATCTGCGTACGCAGCTTCTGCATCTGGGCAACGGTGAGGCCGGAATAGTGGGCGACGACCGCAACGCTGGTGGTCTTGAAGACCCCGTTCAGCGCTTCGACCGCGTCCTTTTTTGCCGCTCTTTCCACAGCAAGCTCTCTCCGGTTGGCGGCCTCTGCCTAGGCAGGACCGCCGGGTTAAACCCACCGCCCCACCCAAAACCTGACCTCAAGACACACGGTCTTCAGACACGCCGGGCGAGACGATATTTGAAAAGCCTGCCCTCCCGAACCGTTACCGGCGCGGGCTGTCGAGGTTCGAACAAGATCCGCGGCCCGTCGCGAGAAGCGACGCTGGCGAAATCCGGTCTTCACCCGTCTATGCTGGCTTGAGGATTAAGCCGTTGAATAAACTAGCATTTGTCTTGCTAAAGTTTGTCGCGGGCGCCAGCAGTCTCGGACAGGATCGAGATCATCCGATGAACCATCGCTGGCTGACTGGAGACCCCTGCCCGCTTCGTCCAATCCGCGTCGTGTAGACCCTCTTTCCAGCAATCCATGCGGATAGCCTGAAAGAAATGGTCTCCTGACGATGTGGGTTGTCGGATGCGAACACAGACGCGCCAGCTATCGCCAGCCCGTCCGGAAGCGGTTGTTTAACGAGTCGCGGCGCGATTGCCAAGCGCAATTTTGTTCCGCGGCATCTTTTATGCAGGGAGGCACTGATCCCTCCCCCAAGCGAAGCGCAGTGGGGGGGTGGCGCGTTGGAGAGCGAAGCGAACCAACGTGACGGGTGGGGAAAGCCCCACGCACGATCGCGTCCGCTGCGAGACCCCCACCCGACCGCGCTTCGCACGGCCACCCTCCCCACGCTAAGACGCGGGGGAGGGAAAGAAGCCGCGCCGCCTCACCCCTTCGGGCACACCGCGCCGGAATCCGCCCAGGCCTTGAACAGTTCGCCGAACTGCTTCTGGGTGCCCGGTGCCGGGGTCCGGTTGCCGCCGGGATTCCAGCCCCAGCCGACCAGTTCGTCTTCCGCCATATGGTGAACCAAGGCCGCCATGTCCTTGCCGCCGTTGCGTTGCTTGTCCTTGATCTGGACGCAGATCTGGCCGAGCGTCTTGCCCTGCCAGGCCATTTCGGCGGGTGCCAGTGCCCACTTCGGATTACCGGGGACGTTGGCGGCATCGAAGTTGGCTTCGTGATGGCAGGTCGAGCAGGCCAGGCCGCCGGCTGCGCCGACGCCGCCCTCGCCGCGCACCACCAGCGGGATGTGCGGACGCATCCGGTCGGTCTGGGTCGGACGCTCGGTCGCCGGATGGCAGTTCATGCAGCGCGGCGACTGGATCACCTTACCGACTTCCTGAAACAGCGCGACGGACCGCTCGTTCTTGCTCTTGATCTTGGCGAAGGCCGAGACCGGCTGCAGCTTCGCCGCATTGACTGCGGTGTCTGTCGCCGCATCGGCCTGGAAGCCCGGTGCGACAAAGGCCAGCAGCCCAGCCGCGAGGGTGCCGGCGGCGAGCGCCAGCATCGATTGCTTGAACAGGGTCATGCGGAGGCTCCCGGCACGACCGGCAATTGCCGCGGACGTCCTATTCCGAGTTTCGCCATCGCATTGGCTACCGCCGGTCCCAACGGGGGAACGCCGGGCTCGCCGACGCCGCTGGGCTTCTCGGTGGATTTCACGATGGTCACTTCGATCTCCGGCATCTCGTTAATGCGCAGCGAGCGATAGGTGTCGAAGTTGCCGGCGACCGGCCGGCCGGCGTCGAGCGTCTGCTCGGCATAAAGGATGTGGCCGAGGCCGAAGCCGATGCCGCCTTCCATCTGCGAGCGGATGATGTCGGGATTGACGGCGACACCGCAGTCCACCGCGCACCACACCTTGTGGACCTTCGGACCATCGTCGGTCATCGACAGTTCGACCACCTGCGCCACGAAGGTGTTGAAGCTCTCCACCACCGCGACGCCGCGGGCGCGGCCCTCCGGCACCTTGTAGTTCTTCCAGTCGGCCAGTTCGGCCACGGCCTTCAGCACGCCGGCATGGCGCGGCTTCTTGTTGGCCATCAGCTCGAGACGGCCTTCCACCGGATCCTTGCCGGCGGCCTCCAGCAGCTCATCGACGAAAGCCTCGACGGCGTAGCCGGTGTGGGTGTGGCCCACCGAACGCCACCACAGCACGGGCACGCCGACATCGACCTGATGCATATCGCATTTGAAGTTTGCGACCTCGTACGGAGTCTCGTGCGAGCCTTCATAGGAGGTCGGGTCGAGACCGTCCTTGAACATGACGGCCTCGAAAAAGGAGCCCTTCATGATCGACTGGCTGACGATCGTGTCGCTCCAGGCCTCGATCTTGCCGTCTCGCACGACGCCGCGCATGCGATGGATGCTGTAGGGGCGGTAATAGCCGCCGCGCATGTCGTCTTCCCGGGTCCAGACCAGCTTGACGCCCTTGCCCGGCCCGATCGCCTTGGCCACCTCGGCGAGCTCGACGGCCTGATGCGTGGTCTGCTGGGCACGGCGGCCGAAGCTGCCCCCGGCAAGGAGAACGTCGATCTTCACCTTCTCGATGGGCAACCCCAGCACCTTGGAGATGGCCATATGGTCCGGCGTCGGAAACTGGCAGCCGTAACGGGCATAGGCGCTATCACCATCCCATTTCAGGTAGGCGTTCAGCGGCTCCATCGCCGCGTGCGCCAGATAGGGAAACACGTACTCCACTTCAACGACGCGGCCGCCCTTGGCCATCGATCCGTCGAAGTCACCCTGGGCTTTCACAACTTTGCCGGGGGTCTTCGACAGCCCGCGGAATTGCTGCAGCAATTCTGCGCTGCCGCGCTTCTCAGCCTTGCTGTCGTCCCAGACAATCTTCAGCGCCTCGCGACCCATCTTCGCCGGCCAGAAGCCTTTGGCATAGACGGCGATGCCGGTCGGCACCTGCTTGACATCGACGACGCCCGCCACGGCCTTCGCCGCCGTCGCATCGAAGGATGCAACCTTGCCGCCGAATTTGGGCGAACGCGCCACCAGTACGGTGAGCATGTCGGGCTCATTGATGTCGAGCGTATAGAACGCCTTGCCGTTGGTCTTGTCGGCGCTGTCGAGGCGCTTCACGACGCCTTCCTTGCCGATCAGCTTGAAGCTCGACGGATCCTTCAGTTTCGGATCGGCCGGCGCCGGCATCGCCATCGCCTTTTCGGCGAACTCGCCGAAGCGGCCTTCCTTGCCCGACGCGTGCTTGATGACGCCGTTTTCGACGGTGATCTCGCCCGCCGGCACCTGCCACGTCTCCGCGGCAGCCGCGACCAGCATCTGCCGCGCGGCGGCGCCGACCTGGCGCATCTGGATGTAGGAGTTCGCAATGGCCGTCGAGCCGCCGGTGCCCTGTATGCCGAACGCCAGATTCTTGTACAGCTCCGGATTCGACGGTGCGTGGTCGGCGCGCATCTGTGACCAGTCCGCGTCGAGTTCTTCGGCTACCAGCGTCGCCATGCCGGTGAAGGGGCCCTGCCCGAACTCGATGCCTTTGCTCAGCACGGTGACCGTGTTGTCGGGCTTGATGATCAGGAAGGTGTTCGGCGCGATATTGATCTTGGGCGCCGCCGGTGCCTGCGCCAACAGTCTGTCGGCGCGCACCACATAGGCGCCGAGAACGAGACCGGCGCCGCCCTTGAGCAGCGAGCGGCGGGAGAGTGCGGTGGTGGCCTTGTCATGAACGGTCATGGCTCAACCCTCCAGCGTTTTGGCGGCGCCATGGATGGCGGCGCGAATCCGGACATAGGTGGCGCAGCGGCAGATGTTGCCATTCATGGCCAGGTCGATGTCGCGATCGGTGGGGGCGGGATTGAGATTGAGCAGCGCGGTGGCGCTCATGATCTGGCCGGACTGGCAGTAGCCGCATTGCGGCACGTCGAGCGCCACCCAAGCCGCCTGCACGGCTTTGGCTTCCTTGCTGTCGAGGCCTTCGATGGTGGTGACCTCGCTATTGCCGACCGCCGAAACCGGCAGCGAGCAGGAGCGCACGGTCTGGCCATCGACGTAGACCGTACAGGCGCCGCATTGCGCGACACCGCAACCGTATTTGGTGCCCATGAGGCCCGCGCCGTCGCGGATCGCCCATAACAAGGGGGTGTTGGGGTCAACATCGACCTGGCGGGTCTGACCGTTTATCTTGAGTGCGAACGCAGCCATCGCTGATGTCCTTATGTTCGAATGTACGCCTACATTCGAGTTGTTCTAAACAGAACAGAACATCTACATCCGCGATGCTGAATAACCCACTCACTTATTTTTGTACCGGCCGGGAACGAAACTCGTTCTTGTGGAAACGGCGCGCACGAACTATCTGCGCGCGCCTTGTCGGGCCTGTCAGGCATGAACCGGATACGGCAGCGGCTTGCCCGCATAAAACGCCGCGAGATTGGCGATCACGCAGTCCTGCATGCCGAGATGGGAATCCAGCGTGTGGCCGCCGATATGCGGCGTCAGCACCACGTTGGGCAGCGCCGTCAAGGCGTCCGGCGCGTGCGGCTCCTTCTCGAACACGTCGAGGCCGGCACCGGCGATGGTCTTGTCGGTCAATGCTGCCAGCAGCGCCTGCTGATCGATCACCGAGCCGCGCGAGATGTTGACCACATAGCCGCTCGGGCCGAGCTTCTTCAGCATGTCGGCATCGATGATGTGCTGGGTGTCCGGACCGGCGCGCACCGCGATCATCAGCACGTCGCACCATTCCACCAGCGCCGCGAGGCTGCTCATGTACTCGTACGGCACGTCATGCTTGCTGCGGCTGTAATAGGCCACCTCGGTCTCGAAGGCCGCGACGCGCGCAGCGATCTTGCGGCCGATCTCGCCCATCCCGTAGACGCCGATCTTGCGGCCGGGATTGCCCGGCAGCGGGCTCATCAGCGGCGACGGTTTGGCCGAGGACCAGCCGCCCTCGCGCAGATACTGGTCGGCCGGCAGGATGCGCCGGGTCACCGCCAGCATCAGAGTCAACGCGAGGTCGGCAACGGAGGCCGCGTTGGCGCCTGGGCTGTTGGCAACGACGATCTTCCGTTCAGAGGCGGCTTTGAAGTCGACGCCGTCATAGCCGGTGCCGTAGCAGATGATAGCGCCGAGGTTGGGCAGCGAATCCATCACGTCGCCCTTCAGCGACTGGCCGCCGGCGGTGATCAGCGCGCGAACGTCCTTGAGTTCGTCGGCAGAGAACGCCTCGGCCGGCTTCTTGCCGGCTGCGTCGAGCAAGTCGAAACGATCGCCAATCCGCTTCATCAGCGTCTTCGGGAAGCGCGAATAGATCAGAACCTTGTCGGCCATCAGGGCATTCCTGTGAATATCAAAACAAAGGACGAAATCGGATAACCCGATTCCGTCCCCCCGGTGCCCTGTGGTGCCGCGCACCGACAAGGCCAAGTTTTTATGTTGGATGGTGTCTAGGAGATATTCAGCAGGAAAGCACCCCGCCCGGCGGTCATACCGGGGGCCATGCGTCTGCGGGGCTGGCCACGAGAGGCCTCGCCGATGTCTGGATCAATTGTCGATGCGAGCGTCCGGACCGGCACTGACGAGTTCGCCCTCCGGATTCTCCCAAAGTGCCTGCAGAAGCCCGACACTGGCACCGGGAAAGACCACGATCGTGGACGAATCGTCCGCTGTCTGCACGATCCGGGTCGATCGTGGGGTATTCCTTACGAAGGCGAGAATCTCAGCCATGGCACGGCTCCAGTTGCTCTTCAGGAATGCGCCGAGACTCGACGGCACGTTCCCGAAGCTTGGGACCGCATGGTTAAGGGAACCTTAAGCTCAGCGCAGATGCAGCCATCGGCCGCCTGCCCAAAAGAAAGGGGCGGAACCGGTTATCCCGATTCCGCCCCTGTTGTTGCAAGCTTTGCGAAGGTCTTAGACGAGCACGGTGCTCGGTTCGACCTTGATGCCAGGACCCATGGTCGAGGACACCGCGACGCGCTGCACGTAAGTGCCCTTCGAGCCGGCGGGCTTCGCCTTGGCGACGGCATCAGCCAGCGCCTTGATGTTTTCGACCAGCTTCTCTTCCGAGAACGAGGCCTTGCCGATGCCGGCCTGCACGATGCCGGCCTTCTCGACGCGGAACTCGACCGAACCGCCCTTGGCACCCTTGACGGCCGAGGTGACGTCCATGGTCACAGTGCCGATCTTCGGGTTCGGCATCATGCCGCGCGGGCCGAGCACCTTACCCAGGCGACCGACCAGCGGCATCATGTCGGGGGTAGCGATACAACGATCGAAGTTGATTTCGCCGGCCTGAACCTTCTCGACCAGGTCCTCGGCACCGACGACGTCCGCGCCAGCGGCACGGGCTTCATCGGCCTTCGGACCCCTGGCGAACACGCCGACGCGCAACGTGCGGCCGGTGCCGTTCGGCAGCGAGACGACGCCACGGACCATCTGGTCGGCGTGACGCGGATCGACGCCGAGGTTCATCGAGATTTCGATGGTCTCGTCGAACTTCGACTTGGCGCGTTCCTTGATCATCTTGATCGCGTCGGTGATCGTGTAGAGCTTCTCACGATCGATGCCCTCGCGGGCGGCTTTCAAACGTTTTCCAATTGCCATGATCTTTACCCCGCGACCTCGACGCCCATCGAACGGGCAGAGCCCTCAACCATCTTCATGGCCGATTCAATGGTGTCGCAATTCAGATCTTTCATCTTCGCTTCGGCGATTTCGCGCACCTGCGCCTTGGTCACCGAGCCGGCCTTGTCGCGGCCGGGCAGCTTGGAGCCCGACTTGAGATCGGCGGCCTTCTTGATGAAGAAGGACATCGGCGGCGTCTTCAGTTCGAAGGTAAACGAACGATCTGCGTAGATCGTGATCACCACGGGGATCGGCGTCGCCTTGTCGATCTTCTGCGTCTGCGCGTTGAACGCCTTGCAGAATTCCATGATGTTGAGGCCGCGCTGACCAAGCGCGGGACCGATCGGGGGCGAAGGATTCGCCGCACCGGCCGGCACCTGAAGCTTCAGGTATCCGGTCACTTTCTTTGCCATGTGTCACTCCTGTTGTGCCGGCATGAAGCCGGCGGTTGCAGGTACCGTGGTTGGGTCGA
>NZ_JAQGJD010000221.1 GCF_028290785.1 Tardiphaga sp.
GCGCGGCGAACGAACAAGCAAAGCCGGAGCGGACAATGGACGAATTGAACGGACGAATGATTGCGTGCCAGATATTGATCACCGGACTGATTGCCCGCGTCGCCAACGACTCGTCCGATCCGCTACGATTCCTGTCGGACTATCGCGACGAGATCAAAGCCGTGGTACGCGGCATCAACATCGCCGGCATGGAAAACACCGACCGTGTCCGGCAGGCCGCGCTACAGACCGTCGATGAAATGTTCTCGCTGATGAAGCCGCCTAGCGTGGATTGAGCCGGCATCGAATTATCCCGATCAGCTTAGAACGCTTCAAATCATCAAGGAGAATTTTATTCAGCAATATCAGTCCGCAGTTTAGAACGATTACTATCTAGATGTATTCAAACATGTCTGCGCCTCATTCTAGCCCAAACGCGTTGACCGCCAATTTCGCCATCGATATTCCGTCTCCCTGAGACAAATTATCGCAGCATCCGCGACGCTGCGTCACATTTTGGGGCGGAATTCGATGAGCACGGCCAAGGTACCACGATCGTTGCGTTCTGTTGCCGTCGCTTCGAGCTCCGAAAAATCCGAGGCAACCCACTCCGGCCGCAAGGTGTCGGCCGTCGCAGGCCTGATCGCCGTGGCCTCGTTCAGCGGCGCGGAAGCGCAGCAATCCAACCTCCCGCCGGTGACGATCGATGCCCCGGTCGCCCGGCCACGTCCCGCCGCGTCGAAGCCGACGCCGGATGCCACGCGTGCGCGCAGCGCGCTGCGCCGCGCCGCCCGCCGCACCCAACCGGCGCAGGTGGCGCCGGTGCCCTATCCCAATGTCGGCGAACTCGGTGGCCCGGATCGCAATCCCTATGCGGATCCGTCGGCACCATACAAGATCGACCGGCTGCAGTCGTCCAGCAAATTTCCCGAGCCGCTGCTCAACACCCCGAAGACCGTGACGGTGCTCAGCAAGGAATTGCTTGAAGACAAGAACGCCACCACGTTGAAGCAGGCGATCCTGAGCACCGCCGGCGTCACGCTCGGCACGGGGGAGGGCGGCAACGCTTTCGGTGACCGCTTCTTCATCCGCGGCTTCGACGCCCGCAACGACGTGTTCCTCGACGGCATGCGCGACGCCGGCGTCAGCGTCCGCGAAAACTTCTTTACCGAGCAGGTCGAGATCCTGCGCGGTCCCGGCTCGTCGTTCGCCGGCCGCGGCACTACCGGTGGCGCCATCAACATTGTCACCAAGCAGGCGACCACCGAAAAAAACTTCTACAAGATGGACACCTCGTTCGGCACCGATGCCACCAAGCGCGTCACCATCGACGTCAACCAAGTGCTCAGCCCGTCGCTGGCAGTGCGCGTCGGCGGTCTGTTCCAGGATGCCGATGTGGCCGGCCGAGACTACGTCAAGGACGATCGCAACGGCGCCTTCGCCGCGCTGACCTTCAAGCCGGTCGATGCCATCAAAGTGACCGCCAACTATATCCACACCGACCTGCACGGCCTGCCGGACTTCGGCGTGCCGTATTACCGGCCTAACGCCGCGACCACCGCCGGCGGCCCGTTCACCGATTTCGGCGTCAACCGCAACAACTTCTACGGCTTCGTCAACCGCGACTTCTACAAGGTTCACCAGGACATCGGCTCGATCAACGGCGAGGTCCACATCACCCCTGACTTGGTGCTGAGCAACAAGCTGCGACTGCAGCGCTCGTCGCAGGACTATATCGGCACGCTGCCGGAAGCCCCGGTGATCAACGCCACCAACCTGGCGGCCTCAACGCTGTCGGCCAACCCGCAGAGCCGCTTCCAGGTCACGGATGCTCTTACCAACCAGACCGAGGCGGCGTACAAGTTCGATTTCGCCGGCTGGAAGAACACTGCGCTGGGCGGCGTTGAGATCTCGCGTGAGCGTTCCAGCATCGACTCCTATGCTGGCCTGAGTTCGGAAGCACTGCCCGGCGGCTTCAGCGGCACGGGATCGCTGATCGGGGTCAGCGTCTTCAATCCGCAGTTCACCAACCTGCCGTTCGGTAGCACGCCGTCGCTAAGGGGACTGCCGACCAAGATCGCGATCGACACCAACAGCGGCTACATCATCGATACCGCCAACTACAATGATCTCGTGATCCTGAATGGCGGCGTCCGCTACGACGACTACAACATCGCCACCAACGGCTACGGCACCGTGAACGGCGTCGCCAACGTGTTTGGCGCGCAGTCCGCGCAATCCGGGCTGACCAACTACAATGGCGGCATCGTGGTCAAGCCGGCGCCGTTCGCCAGCCTCTATGCCGCCTACGCGACATCGTCGAATCCGGTGGGTGCCGAGTTCGACGGCACCAGCACCCAGTACGGCGGCCTTGCGCCATCGCTCAACGGCAATCCGAACCAGATCTTCGGGCCGGAAAAGAACCGGGCCGCTGAAATCGGCGCGAAGCTGGAGCTATTCGACCGAAGGCTGCTATTCACCGCGGCGCTGTTCCAGACGGAAAAGGATAACGCGCGTGAATCGCGCAACGTTACCAACATTGCGACCTCCACGCCGTCATGTCCGTATCCCGCCGGTTCGACTGGCACCATCTCCTGCATCAGCGCCGGCGCGGCCTATCGCATCCAGGGCATCGACATCGGCGTCGCCGGCAAGATCACCGACAAATGGAGCCTGTTCGGCGGCGTGGTGCTGATGCAGTCCAAGGTGACGGCATCCAACGTGCCGTCGGCAAACCTGGCGCTGTTCCCCAGCAATGTCGGGTTGCAGCTCGCCAACGTCGCGCACCAGTCGTTCAATGTGCTGAGCAAGTACAAGTTCAACGACGTCTGGGAGCTTGGCGGACAGGCCACCTACCGCTCGAAAATCTACGGCGGCACATTCCTCGCCGCCAACCAGGGCACGGAGCTGCCGAGCTACTGGCGTTTCGATGCATTCGTGGAAGCCAAGATCGACAAGAACTGGACCGTCAAGCTGTTCGCGAACAACCTGACCAACAAGCTGTACTACGATGCGCTGTACCAGAGCGCCGCGCCGTTCGTGCTGGTGGCGCCGGGCCGTTCGGGGACGTTGGTCGTAAGCGCGAAGTTCTAAGAGCCGGGCAGGCGCGTTCGCGCCTGCTTCCTCCGGCCAGCCTTCTGTGAGATGAGATGCGCCGCTACCGGACCCGCGCCGGGAGCGGCGTTTTTTTGAAGCCGTGCATTGGGAGTGTTCGATGCTGATCTGCGTACCTGACGTCTTGAGCAAGAGCGATGTCGCGGATTTCCGCCGCATCATGGATGCCGCCGACTGGGAAGACGGCCGCTCCACCGCCGGTGCGCAGTCGGCACTGGTCAAACGTAACGAACAACTGCCGCCGGACAGCGACGTGGCGCGGGCGCTGGGCAATCGCATCATATCGGCTCTGACATCGAATCCCCGGTTCATCTCGGCAGCGATCCCGCTGCAGATATTTCCGCCGCTGTTCAACCGCTATGTGGCTTCGGACGGCCATCATTTCGGTATCCATGTCGATAACGCCGTGCGCGGCGACCGTCTCACGGGCTTGCGCATTCGCACCGATCTGTCGATCACGCTGTTCCTGTCGGAACCCGACGAATATGACGGTGGCGAGCTGATCGTCGAGGACAACTACGGTTCGCACGAGGTTAAGCTGGCGGCCGGCGACCTGGTGCTGTACCCCGCGTCCAGCCTGCATCTGGTGACGCCGGTGATATCAGGAACCCGCGTCGCTTCGTTCTTCTGGTTGCAGAGCATGATCCGCGATGCGCATGCGCGCAGCATGATCTTCGACCTCGACAGCGCCATCCAGAACCTGGTGGTCCGACTCGGACGCGATGATCCGGAAACCGTTAAACTGACCGGCATCTACCACAACCTGATCCGGCACTGGGCCGAGGTGTGAACCCCGATACTTTAGAGTCGCTCTCAACTGTAACGCTGTCTTCGCTGTTCTGCCTCCCTTGCTTTTGTTTTCACGAGCGAAGTCTTGTCGAGAACGTTTCTAACAAGTTTCACGAGCGTTTCGATCTAGACATATTCAAACATGGACTCGCCGTATTGCGGCCATGCTGCATTGACCTGCATTTCAACGCTCGGCTACTTCACCCAAGAACGATCAACGCAGAACGAACTGCGTGATCCATTGGGTTTAGTACGGGGGCTAGAATGGCGCAGGCCAAGACACCGCGATCGTTGCGTTTCGGCACGGCGCTTGATGCGATCTACAGTAATGGCGATGCACACTCCGGCCGCAAGGTCACAGCCGTCGCGGGCCTGATCGCCGTCGCTTCCTTCTCGGGTGCGGAAGCGCAGCAATCGCCGCTGCCGCCGGTGACGGTGGACGCTCCCGTGGCCCGACCCCGTCCGGCCGCCGCGAGGCCAACTCCCGACCAGGTCCGCGCGCGCAACGCCTTGCGCCGCGCCGCCCGCCGAACCCAGCCCACTCCCGTCGCGCCGGTGCCGTTTCCAAACGCCGGCGGACTTGCGGCCGATGCCAATCCTTATGCGGACGCGGCCGCGCCTTACAAGAGCGACCGCCTTGCCGGCACCAAATTCTCCGAGAAGCTGGTCGATACGCCGCGGACGGTGACCGTGCTCACCAAGGAGATCCTGGACGACAAGAATGCCACCAGCCTGAAGGAGGTGGCGCGCACCACCGCCGGCGTCACACTGGGCACGGGCGAGGGCGGCAACGCGTTTGGCGACCGCTTCTTCATCCGCGGCTTCGATGCCCGCAACGACGTTTTTATCGACGGCGTCCGCGATCCCGCCATCAGCATCCGCGAGAATTTCTTCACCGAGCAGATCGAGATCTTGCGCGGCCCGGCATCCTCCTTCGCCGGTCGCGGCACCGCCGGAGGCGCCATCAACATCGTCACCAAGCAGGCGGGCGACCGCAACTTCCAGAAGGTCGAGACAACCTTCGGCACCGACCAGACCAAGCGCGTCACGGTGGATGTCAACCAGGTGATCAGCCCGACGCTCTCGCTACGCACCGGCGGCCTGTTCCAGGACGCCAACGTAGCCGGCCGCAACTACGTTACCGACGATCGCTGGGGCGCCATGGGGGCGCTGAAGTGGACCCCGACCGACTCGTTCAAGGTGGTCGCGAACTACGTCCACACCGATCTCGACGGCCTGCCGGACTTCGGCGTGCCGTATAACCGCACGGCACGCGCGCCGGTGACCGACATCAACGTCGATCGCAACACCTATTACGGCTTCGTCAACCGCGACTTCCAGAAGGCGACGCAGGATTTCGGCACGGTGATCGGCGAACTCAAGATCACGCCGGACATCACGCTGACCAACAAGACGCGACTGGAGCGCTCGATCCTGAACTATGTCGGCACGTTGCCGAGCAATGCCACCGCGACCAACGTCACGCTGTCGTCGCAGAGCCGCTACCAGGTCACGGATGTCGCCGCCAACGTCACCGATGCGACCTTCAAGTTCGACACCGGACCGGTCAGGAACACGCTGGTGGCCGGCGTCGAAATCTCGCGGGAAGATATCATGCGCGATACCTATGCCGGGCTGACGGCGGAACTGGCGGGGGTCCAGACCGGCGGTCAGGCGGGATTCTCGCTGTTTGCACCGCCGAACCAGTTTTCCTTCGCGAACCAGCCGCAGCGCGCCAACAGCCCGACCAACATCAAGGTAGACACCAAGGCCGGCTACCTGATCGAGACCGCCAATTACCAGGACATCGTCATCCTGAACGGCGGCGTCCGCTACGACGATTACGAGATCAGCGGCGTCAATCCGACGGGTGGCACCACGTCGAACCATTCCGGCATGGTGAACTACAATATCGGCGGCGTGTTCAAGCCGGTGCCGTTCGGCAGCATCTATGCCGCCTATGCCACGTCGTCGAATCCAGCCGGCGCCGAACTAGATGCGACCGGTGCTGCCTATGGCGGCTCGGTGTTCAACTCGCTGCCGTTCCAGGCTCTGACGCCGGAGGAAAACAAGTCGTCGGAAGTCGGCACCAAGTGGGAGCTGTTCGATCGCCACCTGCTGGTGACGGCCGCGCTGTTCGAGACCGTCAAGAGCAACGCCCGTGAAATCGGTCCGAACAATGCCGTCCTATCGACCGGCGAATATCGCGTCCGCGGCATCGATCTCGGCATGGGCGGCAAGATCACTGACCGCTGGAGCATGTTCGCCGGCGCGGTGTTCATGGAGTCCAAGGTGCTGAAGTCGTTCGATCCGACGCAAGTCGGCGCGCAGTTCGCCAATATTGCCCATCAGTCGTTCAACATGCTCACCAAGTACCAGATTACGGCCCCCTGGGAAATCGGCGGGCAGGCGACTTACGTCTCGGAGATCTATGGCGGCACCTTCGGAGCGACCAATGGCAACGTGCTGCCGTCGCACTGGCGGTTCGATGCCTTCACCGAATACAGGTTCAACCGTCACCTGAAGGCGAAGTTGTCGGCCAACAACATCTTCGACACCGTCTATTACGACGCGTTCTATCGCAGCAACACGCCGTTCACCTTCATCGCGCCGGGCCGCTCGGTCTGGCTGACCTTACAGGGTTCGCTCTGACGCGGCACGATCTGTGTTGATGCATTCCGGTTGGGCCGTGATGCGGCCGGTTTTCCGCCGCATCACGGCGGCGCAGGGGGGCGGTATGCACATCCGTGCAGCGCGTACGAGATTTGTTTGCTTCCAGTTTGCATCTGGCAATAGCTATCGCATCAGCCATGCGCGAGGCGGCTGTTTTCCGGCCGCGGGGCGTGGTACGGAATGCCCAAGCGCGCAGCATGATAGCCAATACCGACCGCGTTCTTCAAAGCCGTGTTGAATATCGACGAGATGACCGCGAAACGGTCAAATTGAACGGCATATGTAACCATCTCATCCGCACATGGGCCGAGGTCTGATCTTGTTTAGAATGAATCTTAAGTTGCTGGCGGCGCTTGCCGTTCTGTCGCTCGCCTCGCCGCTGGCCGCGCAGCAGGTGACGGCGCCCCCGACCGCCGCACAGCCGACGCGGGTGCAGCCGCCTTCGTCCGCCATCGACGCCGCGGCGCCGGCGGAGCCGGCGAAATCCGCCAAGGCGGTGGTCGCCGCATCCATGCACGAGCTGTCGCCGTGGTCGATGTTCAAGAATGCCGACATCATCGTGCAGGCGGTGATGATCGGCTTGGCCTTCGCGTCGCTGGTGACCTGGACCGTGGGCATTGCCAAGACTATCGAGCTATCGGCTGCGCAGCGCCGCCTGAAGAAATCGCTCCGCCGTATCGCCGATACCCGTTCTCTGTCGGAGGCGCAGCTCGCACTCGGCGAGAAGGAGAGCGTGCTGTCGTCGCTGCTTGCCGCTGCCATGCGCGAAGGGCGGATGTCGGCGGGGATCTCCAGCGACAGTGGTATCAAGGAGCGCGCCGCGTCGAGCTTTTCGGAAATCGTTCGCGCCGAGGCGCGCCGCGTCCGCTTCGGCATGGGCGCGCTGGCGACCATCGGCGCCACTTCGCCGTTCGTCGGCCTGTTCGGCACCGTGTGGGGCATCATGAACAGCTTCATCGGCATTTCGAAGTCGCAGACCACCAACCTTGCGGTGGTTGCACCCGGCATCGCCGAAGCCTTGCTGGCGACCGCCATCGGTCTGGTCGCGGCGATCCCCGCGGTGATCATCTACAATCACTTCTCGCGCGTCACGAAGGGGTACCTCGAGCAGGTCAGCCGCGCCTCGGGAGCCGCCGGCCGGCTGCTGTCGCGCGACCTCGACCGCACCCATGTCTCCCACGCACGCGCGGCGGAATAACCCATGGGCATGTCGCTGTCCGAAGGCTCCGATGACGACGACGATTTCGGCGAATCCCACGAAATCAACGTCACGCCCTTCATCGACGTTATTCTCGTCCTGCTGATCATCTTCATGGTGGCGGCGCCGCTTTCCACGGTGGATCTGCCGATCGACCTGCCGACCTCGACCGCGACGCCGCAGAAGAAACCGGACAAGCCGACCTATGTCAGCATCAAGTCCGATCTGGCGGTGGCGATCGGTGAGAACATGGTCAAGCGCGTCGATCTGGTGCGTTCGCTCGATGCGATGCCCGACAGCAACAAGGACCGCGCGATCTTCCTGCGCGCCGACCGGGCGGTGCCCTATGGCGACATGATGGACGTGCTGGAATTGCTGCGTTCCGGCGGCTACACGAAACTCAAACTGGTCACGCTGGAAGGCGTGCCGGATACGGGCGCCGTGCCGCCGTCGGCCGAGAAGCCGAAGCTCTGAACGAAACCGGTTTAGTGATGTCCGACCTCGATGCAAAAAAGCCGTCGCGACGGCTGTGGATGATCGCGGCGCTTGGCGCCGTGCTTCTGCATGGCATCGGCATCGCGCTGGCGGTGACGACCATGGAATCCGAGGAGATGGACGACTCGCTCGGTGCGCCGGCCATCGAGGTTGGGCTGGAGATGATGTCGCCCAAGCTCGAGGCCACCGATCTGCCGCCGGGGCCGGACACCGACGCGTCCACCGCTTCGCCGGCGGTTGCCGAGCAGAAGGCCGAGGTCAAGGAGACCGATCTGCCGAAGGCGATCCCGCAGGAGAGCGAGGATCCCGACCGCGTGGTGACCACCAACGATTCCAAGAAGCCGACCGAGGAGCAGCCGGAGAAGCAGGCGGTGCAGCAGTCGGCCTCCACCGAATCCGTCGCCGCCGAGGCCACCGCGATGCCGAGTTCCGAAGCCGCGGTAGAAGGCCCGCGTTCGGTTGCGCCGGCGCAGGGTTCCGGCGACAGCGCGCGTCGCGTCAAGGTGACCTGGCAGAAGGAACTGGTGGCGCATCTCGACAAGCACAAGAAGTATCCGGCCGAGCGCCAACAGAAGACCGCCGAGATCACCGTCAATTTTGAGATCGACCGTACCGGCAAGGTACTTGCAGTCGGCGTCGTCAAGAGTTCGGGCGATGCCGCGTTCGACGAGGCGGCGCTGGCGATGGTGCGCCGTTCCGATCCGCTGCCCCCGCCGCCGCCGCTCATCGCCGACGAAGGTTTGAGCTTTACGCTGCCGGTGATTTTTCGTGTGAAGGGCAAGGGTTAGGGCTGGCCTCGGACCCGTGTCCGGGACGCGGTGCGCATTCTCGGGCGATGCACACTTGCATCGCCGCCATGCCGCTCCGCAGATCCGGGATCCCGGTTTCTTAAGCCAGCGGGCCCCGGATCAGCAGCGCACCACGCCGCAAGCGCGGCGCACTGCGCTGCATCCGGGGAACGAGACTCAATACGTCGCGCGTCCGCCAGAAATATCGAATACCGCGCCGGTCGAGAACGAGCAGTCTTCCGATGCCAGCCACGCCGCCATCGCCGCCAGCTCTTCCACCAGCACAAAACGGTTCTTCGGGATCTTCGACAGCATGAAGTCGATATGCTGCTGCGTCATCTGGTCGAAGATAGCCGTCCTCGCCGCCGCCGGCGTGATCGCGTTGACCGCGATTTCATACGACGCCAGCTCCTTGCCGAGCGACTTCGTCAGCGCGATCAGCCCGGCCTTGGAAGCCGAGTAGTGCGCGGCGTTCGGGTTGCCTTCCTTGCCGGCGATCGAGGCGATGTTGACGATGCGGCCGTAGCCCTGCTTGAGCATCGACGGCACGATGGCCTTGCAGCAGATGAATGGGCCGTCGAGGTTGATGCGCAGCACCTTGCGCCATTCTTCCAGGTCGGTCTCCCATACCGTCTTGTTGATGCCGGCGATGCCAGCATTGTTGACCAGGATGTCGATCTTGCCGAACGCCTTCAGCGTCGCGTCGCGCGCCTTCTCGACGGCGGCAAGATCGGAGACATCGACGCCCACCGCAATCGCGGCATCGCCGACTTCCTTGGCGGTCTTTTCGGCGAAGGCGATGTCGTGATCCCAGATCGCGACCTTCGCGCCGGAGGCGACGAAGCGCTCGGTAATGGCCCGCCCGAATCCCTGTGCGCCGCCGGTAACCACGGCACAGCGGCCGTTCAGATCGATCTTGTTCATGGGAATGTCTCCTCGTTGTTCGTCAGTATGGAATGGCAGAAAGCGATGCGACGGCCGTGCGCTCCCTCGCCCCGCTCTTGCGGGGAGAGGGTGGGGTGAGGGGCGCTTGCGATCTGCGAGCATAGAGCGCGTGACGAGAGCCGTGCCATGCCCCTCACCCGACCGGCTTCGCTGCGCTTCGCCGCTCGACCTCTCCCCGCCAAGTGCGGGGAGAGGTTAGAACTACAACGTCCAGCCGCCATCGATGACATGCGCGACGCCGGTGGTGAACGAGCTCTCGTCGCTGGCGAGGTAGACGGCGAGCGAGGCGATCTCTTCCGCAGTGCCGAGCCGTCCCATCGGCTGCCGGCTCACGAACATCTCGCGACCGTTCGGGCCTGCGGCAGCGGCGCGGTCCAGCATCGAGGGTGTCTCGATGGTGCCGGGGCAAATGCAATTGCAGCGGATGCCCTGGGTAATGAAGTCGGCGGCTACCGCGCGGGTCAGCGCCGCCACGGCGGCCTTGGTCGCGCCGTAGACGTAGCGGTTCGGCGCCGCCTTGAAGACACCGGCGGCGGACGCAATGTTGACGATCGAGCCATGGCCGCTCTCCAGCATGCCCGGCAGGAACGCCCGGATCGTGCGGTGCATCGACTTGACGTTGATGTCGAACGAAAAATCCCAGGCTTCGTCGGAACAGTCGAGCACCGAGCCGTGGTGCACGAATCCCGCGGCATTCAGCAGGATATCGATGGTGCCGACGCGCTTGGCCATCGCATCGACCGCCGCGGTGTCGCGGACGTCAAGCTTGGCGGTTTCCGAGACGCCGTCCTGGCCGAGCAGGGCGATCTTGCCTTCGTCGATATCGGTGGCGAATACTGTCGCTCCCTCGCGCGCAAATGCCAGCGCGCAGGCGCGGCCGATGCCGACGGCGCCCGCAGTTACGAAGGCGCGCTTGCCCTTCAGACGATCGGACATGTGGTTCTCTCCTATAGTTGGTTGATTGTCGCTTTGTCATTCCGGCGCACGGGCGGCGCCAGCCGACCGTGAACCCGGAACCCCGCCATGTTCATCGTCTCATGTCGAGGTTCCGGGTTCGCTCGCGCTTCGGAACGACAGTCAGTGGTTATGCCGCGCGGTGCCGATCTTGCCGGCGATGTCGTGGTAACGGGTGGCGAGTTCGAGGCAGGCGCCGGTGGCCTGCTGGCCGACCGTGGAACGATAGAGCTCCTGCCACGGCGTCTGGTGCGCGGGATATTTGAAGCCGCCGGATTCCTTCAGCGCTGCGCGGCGCTTGTTCAGCTCCGCGTCCGAGATCAGAATATTCGCGCTCCCCTTGTTGAGGTCGATGCGAACCATGTCGCCGGTCTGCAGAATGGCCAGCCCGCCATTGGCCGCGGCCTCCGGCGTCGCATTGAGGATCGACGGTGAGCCGGAGGTGCCGGATTGCCGGCCGTCGCCGATGCACGGCAGCGAGTGAATGCCGCGTTTGATCAGCGCCGCCGGCGGCTGCATGTTCACCACCTCGGCACCGCCGGGATAGCCGATCGGCCCGGTGCCGCGCACGAACAGGATACAATGTTCGTCGATGTTCAGCGACTCGTCGTCGATGCGGTGGTGATAGTCCTCCGGCCCCTCGAACACGATGGCGCGGCCTTCGAAGGCGTTGAGGTCCTTCGGGTTGACCAGATAGCGGTCACGAAATTCCTTGGAGATCACCGAGGTCTTCATGATCGCGGAATCGAACAGGTTGCCACGCAACACCAGGAAGCCCGCATCCGTCACCAGCGGCTTGTCGTAGGACCAGATCACGTCGTTGTCGGGGGCTGGCGCCTTGGCGCAGTTCTCGCCCATGGTGTGGCCGTTCACCGTCAGCGCGTCCTCGTGGATCTTGCCGTGCTTGATCAGTTCGCGGGTTACCGCCGGCACGCCGCCGGCGCGGTGATACTCCTCACCCAGATAGAAGCCGGCCGGCTGCATGTTGACCAGCAGCGGAATCGCATGGCCGACGCTCTGCCAGTCATCGATGTCCAGTTCGACGCCGATGTGGCGCGCCAGCGCATTGATATGGATAGGCGCATTGGTGGAACCGCCGATCGCTGAATTGACCACGATGCAGTTCTCGAACGCTTTTCGCGTCAGAATGTCGGAGGGCTTCAGATCCTCCCAAACCATCTCGACGATGCGGCTGCCGGTTTCGTAGGCAATCTGGCCGCGCTCGCGGTAGGGCGCGGGGATTGCCGCGCAGCCGGGCAGGGACATGCCGAGCGCCTCGGCCAGGGAATTCATCGTGGAGGCGGTGCCCATGGTGTTGCAATGGCCGACCGACGGCGCCGATGACGCCACGATGGTCATGAATTCCTCGTAGTCGATCTCGCCGGCGGCGAGCCGCTCGCGGGATTTCCACACGACAGTGCCGGAGCCGGTCCGTTCGCCGTCGTGCCAGCCGTTCAGCATCGGTCCACCCGACAGGACGATGGCCGGCAGGTTCACCGTCGCCGCCGCCATCAGGCACGCCGGGGTGGTCTTGTCGCAGCCGGTGGTCAGCACCACGCCGTCCAGAGGATAGCCGAACAGCACCTCGACCAGGCCGAGATAAGCAAGGTTGCGGTCCAGCGCCGCGGTCGGGCGCTTGCCGGTCTCCTGGATTGGGTGCACCGGAAATTCCATCGCCAGCCCGCCGGCGGCGGTGATTCCTTCGCGGACCCGCTTTGCCAGTTCGAGATGATGCCGGTTACACGGCGACAGGTCGTTGCCGGTCTGGGCGATGCCGATGATCGGCTTGCCGGACTGCAGCTCGTGGCGGGTCAGACCGTAATTCAGATAGCGCTCAAGATAGAGTGCGGTCATCGCCGGATTGTGCGGATCGTTGAACCATTCGCTGGAGCGGAGTTTGCGTCGTACGATCCCGGTGATCGGCTTATTCATAGTTTCTCCCGCAGCGCACACTTGATCGGTGCGTCATAATATTTCGACGAACGGCGCGATGGTTGCACGCCCGCGCCCGCTTCGCAACGTGGCCGGACCCCGCCATCCCTACGACTATGATCCAACGACAAGCCAAAAAATTTCTGCTATGACGTCGGCCAACAGACGCCGCGGCTTGAGCCGCAGGACGTCGGAGTTCTGGGAAGGGGAATTGTATGGCGTCAGTGCAGATTCACGACGTGCGTAAATCGTTCGGTGGTTTTGAGGTGCTTCACGGCGTCTCGGTCCCGATCGAGGACGGCGCTTTTGTCGTGTTGGTCGGGCCGTCCGGCTGCGGAAAATCCACCCTGTTGCGTATGCTCGCCGGGCTGGAAAAGATTACCTCCGGTACCATTTCGATCGGCGACCGCGTCGTCAACGACGTCCAGCCGAAGGAGCGGGACATCGCCATGGTGTTCCAGAACTACGCGCTTTATCCGCACATGACGGTGGCGCAGAACATGGGCTTCTCGCTCAAATTGCGTGGCGCGGAAAAGAGCGAGATCGATACCAAAGTCAATCGCGCCGCGGATATTCTCGACCTGCGCCGGTTGCTCGATCGCTATCCGCGCCAGTTGTCCGGCGGCCAGCGCCAGCGCGTGGCCATGGGCCGCGCCATCGTCCGCGACCCCCAGGTGTTCCTGTTCGACGAGCCGCTGTCCAACCTCGACGCCAAGCTGCGCGTGGCCATGCGCGCGGAAATCAAGGAGCTGCATCAGCGGCTGAAGACCACGACGGTCTATGTGACCCACGACCAGATCGAGGCCATGACCATGGCCGACAAGATCGTGGTGATGCAGGACGGCATCGTCGAGCAGATGGGTTCGCCGCTCGACCTCTACGACCATCCCGACAACAAGTTCGTCGCCGGCTTCATCGGTTCGCCAGCGATGAATTTCCTGGAGGGCACGCTGAAGGTCAATGGCGGCGAGCCATGGGTCGAGACTGCTAGCGGCGCGCGGTTGCCCGTGGCGTCGGCACCCGCGGCGTCGAACGGCAAGGCCGTGATTTACGGCATCCGCCCGGAGCATCTCGAATTTGCCGATGACGGCATCGAGGCCGAGATCATCGTGGTCGAGCCCACCGGCTCTGAAACCCAGATCGTCGCCCGCATCGGCACCCAGGACATCATCGCGATCTTCCGGGATCGCCGTCACGTCGAGCCCGGCGACAAGGTACATTTGCGGCCCCGCGCCAGCGTCGCGCATCTGTTCGACAAGGACACCGGCAAGCGGATCTAGGACTCGAAGCTATGTCATTCCGGGATGCAACAGACGGCGAAGCCGGCTGATGCAGGCCCGGAATCCCGGGATGTTGTGCGCTGAACATCTCGGGATTCCCCGCCACTCCAATTGGAGTGGCTGAGGTTTGCGCGCGGCTCGCGCCGCGCCCGCCCCGGAATGACGACGTCGTTCAAAACATTGGTCGATCAACGAACCAATAAACAGGGAGAAGATGAAAGATGACTGGATTCACACCGGATCGCCGATCTCTGCTCAAGGGCGGCGCGATTACGCTGGCTGCCGCGGCGACGATGTCGGCGGACCAACTGCTCGGCTACGCCAAGGCCTGGGCGCAAGCCTCGCCGTGGAAGCCCGAACCCGGCGCCAAGATCAACCTGCTGCGCTGGAAGCGCTTCGTCGAGGCCGAAGATGTCGCCTTCATGAAGATCGTCGATGCCTTCCAGAAAGCAACCGGCACCACGATCACCGTCTCCAACGAATCCTATGACGACATCCAGCCCAAGGCGTCGGTCGCGGCGAACACGGGGCAGGGCCTCGACATGGTATGGGGCCTGTACTCGCTGCCATTCCTGTTCCCGAGCAAATGCATGGACGTCACCGACGTCGCCGAATACCTCGGCAAGAAGAACGGTGGCTGGGCCGCGTCCGGCGAACAATACGGCAAGTATAACGGCAAGTGGATCGGCGTTCCCGTCGCCGCCACAGGCGGCCTGGTCAACTACCGCGTCGCCGCTGCCGAGAAGGCCGGCCACAAGACCTTCCCGAGCGATCTCGGCGGCTTCCAGGATTTGGTCAAGGGCTTGAACAAGAATGGCACCCCGGCCGGCATGGCGCTGGGTCATGCCTCCGGCGACGCCAATGGCTGGGTGCACTGGGCGCTGTGGGCGCATGGCGGCAAGCTGATCGACAAGGACAACAAGGTCACCATCAACTCGCCGGAAACCGCGAAGTCGCTGGAATACGTCAAGTCGCTGTATGACAACTTTATCCCCGGCACCGCGTCGTGGAACGACTCGTCGAACAACAAGGCATTCCTTGCCGGACAGCTGCATCTCACCACCAACGGCATCTCGGTCTATGTCACCGCGAAGAAGGAAGCCCCGGCCATCGCCGAGGACATGAACCACGCCCATCTGCCGGTCGGCCTGGACGGCAAGCGCCGCGAACTGCATCTTGGCTTTCCGATCCTGATCTTCTCCTTCACCAAGTTCCCGCAGGCATGCAAGGCCTTCACCGCGTTCATGATGGAGCCGGAGCAGTTCAATCCGTGGGTCGAGGCGGCGCAGGGTTATCTGTCGCCGTTCCTCAATGCCTACGAAAAGAACCCGATCTGGACCGCCGACCCGAAGAACACGCCGTACCGCGATGTCGCCACCACGGCGTCGACCCCGGCCGGCGAAGCGCAGATGAGCGAAAACGCGGCGGCGGCGATTGCCGACTTCGTGGTGGTCGATATGTACGCCAACTACTGCACCGGTCGTGAAGACGTGAAGACCGCGATGACGTCGGCGGAACGCGCGGCGAAGCGCATTTTCCGCGCGTGATGTGAATGGCCGGCGCAATTGTTTTGCGCCGGCCTCTCCTCGTCGTCCCCGCGAACGCGGGGACCCATACCCGCTGTCGCTCTGTTTTTTTGGGGGGCGGCGGTTAAGGCCTTCTTCCAGTCGAGAGGACGGAGGCTATGGGTCCCCGCCTTCGCGGGGACGACACGGAGTGGGTTGCTATAAACCGGAGCTACAATGGAATGACCACCATCCCCACATCGCTTCCGACGCCGACCCGGCATTTCGGTAAATCCTCCGCATGGGACCGGCTGCGCACCAACCGCAACTGGCTGGCGCTGTGGTTCATGCTGCCGGCGGCGGCGTTCCTGATCCTGTTTCTCGCCTACCCGCTGTTCCTCGGCGTGTGGATGAGCTTTACCGATGATCGCATCGGCCGCGGCGGCGGCAACTTCGTCGGGCTCGAGAACTACGAGTGGCTGAAGGACGATTCGATCTTCTGGCTGTCGGTGTTCAACACGCTGCTCTACACGATCGTGGCTTCCGCCATCAAATTCGCCGTCGGCCTCTATCTCGCGCTGCTCCTGAACCGGCATATGCCGTTCAAGGCACTGATCCGCGCCGCGGTGCTGATCCCGTTCATCGTGCCCACCGTGCTGTCGGCGATTGCATTCTGGTGGATCTACGATTCGCAGTTTTCGATCATCTCCTGGTCGCTGATCAAGATGGGCCTGATCGACCACAACATCAATTTCCTCGGCGATTCCTCCTGGGCGCGCGGCAGCGTGATCTTCGCCAACATCTGGCGCGGCGTGCCGTTCGTCGCCATCACCCTGCTGGCCGGCCTGCAGACGGTGTCGCCGTCGCTCTACGAGGCCGCGACGCTGGATGGCGCCACCTCGTGGCAGCGCTTCCGCTTCATCACCTATCCCCTGCTGACGCCGATCATCGCCGTCGTCATGACCTTCTCGGTACTGTTCACCTTCACCGACTTCCAGCTGATCTGGGCGCTGACCCGCGGCGGCCCGGTCAACGCCACCCATCTGATGGCGACGCTGAGCTACCAGCGCGGCATTCTGTCCGGGCGACTCGGCGAGGGCGCGGCGATCGCCACCGCCATGATCCCGTTCCTGATGGCGGCAATCGCCATCTCCTGGTTCGGCATGCAACGCCGTAAATGGCAGCAAGGCACTGACAATGACTGACCATACCGCCGACCAGCACCGCATTGTGCCAGCCGCGACCGTCGAGCAGGACGATCACAGCGAGGGCATGACCTATCTGGAGTCGCTGCCGCGCCGCATCGTCACGCTGTACATCCCGCTGTTCATCATCGTCGTGATCCTGCTGTTCCCGTTTTACTGGATGGCGCTGACCTCCATCAAGCCGGACGAGCAGCTCATCGACATGGAGAAGTTCAACCCGTTCTGGGTGATCAAGCCGACGCTGAAGCACATCAACAAGCTGTTGTTCGAGACCAACTATCCGCGCTGGCTGTGGAACACGATGTATGTTGCCGCCGCCGCTACCACGCTGTCGATCATCGCCTCCGTGCTCGCGGCCTATGCTATCGTGCGGCTGCGCTTCCGCGGTGCGGAAGTGGTGGGCGCGACGATCTTCATGGCCTATCTGGTGCCGCCGTCGATCCTTTTCATCCCGCTGGCCAGCGTCATCCAGGCCTACGGCCTGTTTGACTCGCCGCTATCGCTGATCCTGATTTATCCGACGCTCCTCATCCCGTTCTCGACCTGGCTATTGATGGGTTACTTCAAGACCATCCCGTTCGAGCTGGAGGAGTGCGCGCTGATCGACGGCGCCTCGCGCTGGCAGATCCTGGTCAAGATCATCGTGCCGCTGGCGGTGCCGGGGCTGATCTCGGCGTTCATCTTCTCGTTCACTTTGTGCTGGAACGAGTTCATCTACGCGCTGACGTTCCTGCAATCGACCCAGAACAAGACTGTCCCGGTGGCCATCGTCAACGAATTCGTCGATGGCGACATCTACAAATGGGGCTCGCTGATGGCCGGCGCCCTGGTCGGCTCCTTGCCGCTGGTGATCTTGTATGCGTTCTTCGTTGAGCACTATGTGTCGGCGATGACGGGCGCGGTGAAGGAATAACAACACTCGCTGTTGTTCCGGGGCGCGAGCGCACCAGCGCGAGCGAACCCGGAACCTAGAAATGGTGTTGAACATGTCGGGATTCCGGGTTCACTCGCAGCAAGCCGCTCGCGCCCCGGAATGACAAACCAAAACCAAGAAACGGAGTTTCCCCTTGCACATCCTCATCCTCGGCGCCGCCGGCATGGTCGGCCGCAAGCTCACTGAAAAGCTCGTGCGCGATGGCCGGCTCGGTAGCCGCGACATCACCAGGCTCACGCTGCAGGACGTTGTTGCGCCGGCGAAACCGTCCACCACCATTCCCGTCGAACTCGTTACCTCGGACTTCGCCGATCCCCATACCGCCGCGCCGCTGGTCGCCGGCAAGCCCGACGTGATCTTCCACCTCGCCGCAATCGTCTCCGGCGAGGCCGAAGCCGAGTTCGACAAGGGTTATCGCATCAACCTCGACGGCACCCGCTTCTTGATCGACGCCATCCGCGCCATCGGCGGCGGCTACAGGCCGCGCCTCGTCTTCACCTCGTCGATCGCCGTATTCGGTGCGCCGTTTCCCGAGAAAATCGGCGACGAGTTCTTCCACACCCCGCTGACCTCCTACGGCACGCAGAAGTCGATCTGCGAAATGCTGATCGCCGACTATAGCCGCAAGGGATTTCTGGATGGCATCGGCATCCGGCTGCCGACCATATGCGTTCGCCCGGGCGCGCCGAACAAGGCGGCGTCGGGCTTCTTCTCAAATATCATTCGCGAGCCGCTCGCGGGGCATGAAGCTGTATTGCCGGTCAGCGAAGACGTGCGCCACTGGCACGCCTCGCCGCGCTCGGCGGTCGGCTTTCTCGTTCATGCCGGCACGATGGATCTCGCCGCGATGGGCGCGCGGCGTAATCTCAGCATGCCCGGCATGTCGGTCACGGTCGGCGAACAGATCGCCGCGCTGGAGCGCGTCGCCGGGAAGGGCGTCGTCGCCCGCATCAAGCGCGTGACCGATCCCGTCATCACCGGCATCGTATCCGGCTGGCCGCGCGATTTCGTCACCGACCGCGCCTTGAGCCTCGGCTTCACGACGGCCGAGAAGACGTTCGATGACATCATCCGGATTCACATCGAGGATGAGCTGGGCGGAAAGTTCGTGGCGTAAGCCCCAAGCACTGTCATTCCGGGGCGCGAGCGCGCCAGCAGCGAGCGAACCCGGAATCCCGAAGTGTTCATCGTCCCATCTCGGGATTCCCCACCACTCCAATTGGAGTGGCTGAGGTTCACGGCCGGCTATCGCCGTCCGCGCCCGGAATGACAGTTTGCCGCCGCAACCCTGCGCCGCGAAAATCGTCCGGTTCCGGCCTCGCAATCCGGCCTGCCATGCGCCTATATTGACTGCAACAAGCACACGGGAGCAAACCATATGACCGCCAGCATCGTGGGATGGGCGCATACGCCGTTCGGCAAGTTCGACGCCGAGACTGTGGAAAGCCTGGTCGTGAAGGTCGCCACCGAGGCGATGGCCGATGCCGGCATCTCCGCCGCCGATGTCGATGAGATCGTACTCGGCCATTTCAACGCCGGCTTCTCGCCGCAGGATTTTACGGCCTCGCTGGTGCTGCAGGCCGATCCCGCGCTGCGCTTCAAGCCGGCCACCCGCGTCGAGAACGCCTGCGCCACCGGCTCCGCTGCCGTGCAGGCCGGCGTGAAATCCATCGCCGCCGGCACCGCCAAAATTGTGCTGGTGGTCGGCGTCGAGCAGATGACTCGCACGCCCGGGCCGGAGATTGGCAAGAACCTGCTGCGCGCCTCTTATCTCCCGGAAGACGGCGAAACCCCCGCGGGCTTTGCCGGCGTGTTCGGCGGCATCGCGCAAAAATACTTCCAGAAGTATGGCGATCAGTCCGATGCTCTGGCGATGATCGCGGCGAAGAACCACGCCAATGGTGTGCACAACCCCTACGCGCAGATGCGCAAGGACTTTGGCTTCGAGTTCTGTCGCTCCGAAAGCGAGAAGAATCCTTTCGTCGCCGGTCCCCTCAAGCGCACCGACTGCTCGCTGGTGTCGGACGGCGCCGCGGCCTTGGTGCTGACCGATTCCGAAACCGCGAAGGCGATGGGCAAGGCCGTGACCATCCGGTCCACCGCGCACGCGCAGGACTTCCTGCCGATGTCGAAGCGCGACATTTTGTTGTTCGAGGGCTGCACCGTAGCCTGGCAGCGCGCGCTGGAGGCCGCCGGCGTTACGCTTGACGATCTCTCCTTTGTCGAGACCCACGACTGCTTCACCGTCGCCGAACTGATCGAATACGAGGCGATGGGCCTGACGGAGCGCGGGCAGGGCGCCCGCGCCATCAAGGAAGGCTGGACCCAGAAGGACGGCAAGCTGCCGGTCAACCCGTCCGGCGGGCTGAAGGCCAAGGGCCATCCGATCGGCGCCACCGGCGTTTCCATGCATGTGCTGAGCGCGATGCAGCTACTCGGCCAGGCGCCGGAAGGCATGCAGATCAAGAACGCAAAACTCGGCGGGATTTTCAACATGGGTGGCGCGGCGGTGGCGAATTACGTCTCGGTGCTGGAGCCCGCGAAGTAGCCCGCCATGAATGTCGCGCAATGGCTGGCGGCATCGGCGCGGCTGCATCCCGACGCACCGGCGCTGCTGACTGGCACGAGGGTCGAGGCCGACTATGCGACCTTTGCGGCTCGCGCTGCCGCGATCGGGGCAGGGCTTGTTCGCGACTACCGCATTCAGCCCGGCGATCGCGTTGCGCTGTTCATGTCGAACTGCACGCCATATCTCGAATGCTTGTATGCGGTGTGGTGGATCGGCGCGGCGGCGATCCCGATCAACGCCAAACTGCACGGCCGCGAAGCTGCGTGGATTTGCGACAATGCCGGCTCGACGTTCGCGTTCGTCGATGACGACAGCAGCAAAGCGCTGGCCGCGGTCATGGAAGACATGCCGGCGGCCATGCAGATGCTGTCAGTCGAGTCAGCCGACTTCCACACCCTGCAGCACAACGACGGCGGCACCGCCTCGCCGCTGCCGCGCGACGACCACGATCTCGCCTGGCTGTTCTACACCTCCGGCACCACTGGACGGCCGAAGGGCGTGATGCTCAGCCACGGCAATCTGGTGGCGATGTCGCTGTGCTATCTCGCCGATGTGGATTCCGTTGCTCAACGCGACGCCATCCTCTACGCCGCGCCGATCTCGCACGGCGCCGGTCTGTACAATTTCATCCACGTCCGCATGGCCGCGCGCCATGTCATCCCGGAATCCGGCGGCTTCGATGCCGACGAGGTGCTCGATCTTGCTAAGGCCCTCGACGATGTTGCGATGTTCGCGGCGCCCACCATGGTGCGCCGCCTCGTCGATGCCGCGAAGAACCGCGGCGAAGCCGGCGAAGGCATCCGCACCATCGTCTACGGCGGCGGGCCGATGTATCTCGCCGATATCCGCGATGCCATCGCTATCATGGGCCAGCGCTTTGTGCAGATTTATGGCCAGGGCGAGTCGCCGATGACCATTACCTCGCTGCCGCGCGCCTGGCATGCCGATGTCGATCATCCGCGCTACCTCGAGCGGTTGGCGTCCGTCGGCGTCGCCCAGAGCGTGATGGCGGTGCGGATTACCGGCGATGCCGGGCAGCCGCTGCCTGCGGGCCAAACCGGCGAGATCGAAGCGAAAGGCCCAGCCGTGATGCTCGGCTACTGGAATAATCCGAAAGCCAATGAAGAGACGCTGCGGAACGGCTGGCTGCGCACCGGCGACGTCGGCCGGCTCGACGCGGACGGCTTTCTGACGCTGTCCGACCGTTCCAAGGATGTCATCATTTCCGGTGGTACCAACATCTATCCGCGCGAGGTCGAGGAAGCGCTGCTGACCCACGCGGATGTCCGCGAGGTCTCGGCGATCGGCGTGCCCGATTCCGACTGGGGCGAGATCGTGGTCGCCTGCGTGGTGCTGGAAGAGGGCGCCACGGCCGACGACGCCGCGCTCGATGCGCATTGCCTCGAGGTCATCGCCCGCTTCAAGCGCCCGAAGCGCTATGTCTATCTCGGCGCGCTGCCCAAGAACAATTACGGCAAGGTGCTGAAGACGGAGCTGCGGGAGATGATGAAGCCCAACACTCCGCCGTCATCCTGAGGCGCCGCCGCGCAGCGGCGGCCTCGAAGGATGCGCCGCAAGTGCCGGGGCCGTTGCCGCGTCCTTCGAGGCTCGCCCTTCGGGCGACCACCTCAGGATGACGGCACCTGGATAGCGGCACGGCACCTCGTCCCGCGCATACGGCCCCGCGCCAGCCGCCCTTGATCTTGCCGATCCCATGCCGTTACTAGGCCCGGAATGACGGCGCTTTCAGCGCTGCGACATCGCACGGGAGCGGACGGCCGGATGGGACCACTTCACGGGATTAGGATCATCGACATGACGTCGGTGATGATGGGGCCATATTGTACCCAGACGCTGGGCGATTACGGTGCCGATGTCATCAAGGTGGAGTCCCCCGAAGGCGACGTGGTTCGCAGCATCGGGCCGATGCGCAACCCCGGCATGGGGCCGATCTTCCTCAACACCAACCGCAGCAAGCGTTGCATCTGCCTCGACCTCAAGAAGGAGGAAGGCCGCACCGCGCTGCTGAAGCTGGCCGAGACCGCCGACGTGCTGGTCTACAATGTCCGCCCGGCCGCGATGGCGCGGCTCAATCTGGGTTACGAAGCCTGCGCGGCGATCAATCCCCGATTGATCTATGCCGGCGTGTTCGGCTTCAGTCAGGCCGGTCCCTATGCCGCCAAGCCAGCCTATGACGACCTGATCCAGGGCGCTACCGCGCTGCCGGCGCTGAACGCGCGGATATCAAGCGACGGCGTGCCGCGCTACGTCCCGAATGCGCTGGTCGACCGCATCGTCGGCCTCACCGCGCTGGGCGCCATTCTCGCCAGCGTCGTGCACCGCGACCGCACCGGGGAGGGCCAGCGCGTCGATATCCCGATGTTCGAGACCATGGCGAGCTTCATGATGGGCGACCACATGGGCGGGCTCACCTTCGACCCGCCGCTCGACAAAGGCGGCTATTCCCGGCATCTGTCACCGGACCGTCGGCCGTACCAGACCTCCGACGGCTACATCTGCGCGATGGTCTACAACGACAAGCAGTGGAAAAGCTTCCTCAAGCATGTCGGCCGCGAGGAGTTGTTCGACGATCCGCGCTTCGCGACCTTCCCGCAGCGCATCCAGCATATCGACGCCGTCAATGCCGAACTGTCGCGCATCTTCACGACGCGCACCACGGCGGAGTGGGCTGACCTGCTCGACGAGGCCGACGTGCCTTCGACGCCGATGCACACGCTGGAAAGCATGATGCAGGATCCGCATATGGTCGCGACGGACTTCTTCCAGAAGGTGGAGCATCCGACCGAGGGCGCGGTGCGCAGCATGAAGGTCTCGGCGACGTGGTCGAAAACCCCCGTCAACCCGACGCGGCTCGCCTCGCATCTCGGTGAGCAGAACGCCGAGGTGCTGGCCGAGGTCGGCTATACCGCGGCGCAGATCGCGAAGCTGCATCAGGACGGCGTGTTGAAGCAAGCCGTCATGCCCGACACCTCGCAGGTATAGCCGCATGGATTTCGCCTACGACGCCAACCAGGAATCCATCCGCGACGCGATCGAAAAGATCTGCGCGCGCTTCGACGATGCCTACTGGCTGAACAAGGACAAGGAGGGCGGCTTTCCGATCGACTTCCACAGAGCGATGGCCGATGCCGGTTGGCTCGGCATCTGCATTCCCGAGGAATATGGCGGCTCCGGCCTCGGCATCTCGGACGCCGCGATCATGATGCGGACGATCTCGGAATCCGGCGCCGGCATGTCCGGCGCCTCCGCGGTCCACATGAACGTGTTCGGGCTCAATCCGGTGGTGGTGTTCGGCACACCCGAGCAATGCGCGCGGATGCTGCCGCCGATCGTGTCGGGCGCCGAGAAAGCCTGCTTCGCCGTCACCGAACCGAACACCGGCCTCAATACCACGCAGCTCAAGACCCGTGCGGTACGCGACGGCGACAAGTACGTGGTCAACGGCCAGAAGGTGTGGATTTCGACCGCGCAGGTCGCTGAGAAAATCCTGTTGCTGGCGCGCACCACGCCGCTAGAAGACGTCAAGAAGCCGACCCACGGCCTCAGCCTGTTTTACACCGACTTCGACCGCAGCAAGATCGCCGTGCACGAGATCGAGAAGATGGGCCGCAAGGCGGTCGATTCCAACGAACTGTTCATTGCGGATTTCGAGATACCGGTGGCGGACCGTATCGGCGAGGAGGGCCGCGGCTTCGACTACATCCTGCACGGCATGAACCCCGAGCGCATCCTGATCGCCGCCGAGGCGGTGGGTCTAGGCCAGGCCGCGCTGAAGCGCGCCGCGGAGTATGCGAAGAACCGCATCGTGTTCAACCGTCCGATCGGCCAGAACCAGGCGATCCAGCATCCCCTCGCCAAGAACTGGATGGAGCTGGAAGCGGCGTGGTTGATGGTGATGTCGGCCGGCTGGCAGTATGACCAGGATCTGCCGTGCGGTCCGGCCGCCAACGCCGCAAAGTATCTCGCCGGCGAGGCCGGCTATCACGCCTGCGAGCAGGCGGTGATGACCCATGGGGGCTTCGGCTACGCCAAAGAATATCATGTCGAGCGCTATCTGCGGGAATCCCTGATCCCCCGCATCGCGCCGATCAGCCCGCAACTGATCCTGTCGTTCATTGCCGAGAAGGTGCTCGGCCTGCCGAAGTCGTATTGAGATGAGCTACATCACCGGTGTCGGCCTCACGCCGTTCGGCAAGCATGAGGGCTCCTCCACCCTCGACCTGATGAGCACGGCCGCCGAAGCCGCCATCGCCGACGCCGGGCTGAAGCGCGGCGATATCGACGGCTTCCTGTGCGGCTATTCCACCACCATGCCGCATATCATGCTGGCCACCGTGTTCGCCGAGCATTTCGGCATCACGCCGTCCTACGCCCACGCCATCCAGGTCGGCGGCGCCACCGGCATGGCGATGGCCATGCTCGCACACACGCTGGTCGATGCCGGCGTGGCGAAACACGTCCTCGTGGTCGGCGGCGAGAACCGGCTCACCGGGCAGAGCCGCGACGCCTCGATCCAGGCGCTGGCCCAGGTCGGCCACCCCACCTACGAAGTGCCGCTCGGCCCGACCATCCCGGCCTATTACGGCCTCGTCGCCAGCCGCTACATGCACGAATATGGTGTCACCGAAGAAGACCTCGCGGAATTTGCGGTCTTGATGCGCGCGCATGCGAAAACCCATCCCGGCGCGCAGTTTTACGAAGCCATCACCGTCGCCGACGTGATGGCGTCCAAGCCGATCGCGAGCCCGCTGAAACTGCTGGATTGCTGCCCGGTGTCCGACGGCGGCGCCGCCTTCGTGGTCAGCCGCGAGCCCACCGGCGAGATCGGCATCCGCGTCCGCGGCGCAGCCCAGGCGCATACCCATCAGCATGTCACGGCCGCGCCGGCGCTGTCCGAACTTGGCGCCGAGATCGCCCTTGCGCGGGCCAAGGCAGTCTCCGGCCTGCAGATCGCCGACGTCCGCTACGCCGCCGTTTACGACAGTTTCACGATCACCCTCGCGATGCTGCTGGAGGATCTCGGCCTCGCCGGTCGTGGCGAGGCCGCCGCCCGTGTCCGCGCCGGTCATTTCGGCCGCGACGGCGCGATGCCGCTCAACACCCATGGCGGGCTGTTGAGCTATGGCCATTGCGGCGTCGGCGGCGCTATGGCGCATCTGGTCGAGACCCATCTGCAGATGACCGGCCGCGCCGGCAACCGCCAGGTCCGCGACGCCTCGGTGGCGCTGCTGCATGGCGATGGCGGCGTGCTGTCGTCGCACGTCAGCATGTTCCTGGAGCGCGTGCGATGAGCCAGCTCAAGCCGGCCGCCGACTGGACCACCGATGTGGAAGCGATCAGCTATCAGTGCTGCGCCCTCTGCCACGAAGTGCAATATTTCCGCCGTGCCTTTTGCGCCGCTTGCGGCGCGACCGATCCCGTCGACACGATCGCCAGCGGGGAGGGCACCGTCTATGCCACGTCCCTCGTGCTGCGGGCGGCGACCCCGGAGGCACGCGCGCACGTGCCCTACAACATCGTTCTCATCGACACCGCCGAAGGCTTTCGCATGATGGCCCACGGCGACCCCTCTCTCGCCATCGGCGACAAGGTGCAGGCGCGCTACACGCGCTTCACCGGCCGCCTCGTTCCCTATTTCGAAAGGACTTCTTCATGAGCCGTCTCCGCGCCGCCCTCGATCCGAAATCCGTGGCCATCATCGGCGCCTCCGAAAATCCCAACAAGGTCGGCGGCCGGCCGGTGCACTACCTGCAGAAGTTCGGCTTCAAGGGCAAGATCTACCCGATCAATCCGACGCGCACCGTGATCCAGGGCGAGAAGTGCTATCCGAGCCTGCAGGATCTGCCGGAAGCGCCCGAGATGGTGATCGTGGCCGTGGCCGGCGACAATGCGATTGCTGCGGTGGAAGCGTGCGCCGCCTTCGGCGTCAAGATCGCGGTTGTCATGGCATCGGGGTTCGGTGAGGTCGATGCTATCGAAGGCAAGGCGAAAGAGCGCCGCATGGTCGAGGTTGCGCACAAGGCCGGTATGCGCATCGTCGGGCCGAACTCGCAGGGCCTCGCCAACTTCGGCACCGGCGCCATTGCCTCGTTTTCCACCATGTTCATGGAGTTCGATCGCGTGGAGGGCCATGTGGCGATGCTGAGCCAGAGCGGTGCGCTGTCCACCGTGCCGGTCGGCTTTCTCAACCCGCGCGGCATCGGCGTGCGTCATAGCCACGCCACCGGCAACGATGCCGACATCACCGTCGGCGAACTGGCTATCGCGGTAGCGGAAGACACCCAGGTCAAGCTGATGCTGCTCTATCTCGAGAGCATCCCGGAAAAGAAATACCTCGAAGAGCTTGCGGCCGTGGCGCTCGATCGCGACCTGCCGATCATCGCGCTGAAGTCGGGCCGTTCCGAAGCCGGCCGTCAGGCGGCGCAGTCGCATACCGGCGCGCTGGCGAATGAAGACCGCGTCGTCGATGCGTTCTTCGAACACCATGGTATCTGGCGCGCGCCGGACATGCGCGGCCTTGTGGAGGCCACCGAACTCTATCTGAAGGGCTGGAAGCCGAAGGGCCGGCGCCTGGTCGCGATCAGCAATTCCGGCGCGGTCTGCGTTATGACGGCGGACGCCGCCACGACCGTGGGCATGCCGATGGCGAAGCTGGCGGATGCCACCGACAAGAAGCTGAAGGGCATTTTGCCGAGCTTCGCCACCACCACCAATCCGATCGATCTCACCGCTGCGCTGCTGTCGAACAGCAACCTGTTCGGCGACATCCTGCCGGTGATCGCGGAAGATCCCGCGGCGGATGCTTTCGTTATCGGCGTGCCGGTCGCCGGCCCCGGCTATGACGTGCCGGCCTTCGCCCGCGACTCTGCGGCTTTCGCGGCGCAGACCGGCAAGCCGCTGGTGGTAGCTGCTACCCAGCCAAGCGTCGCCAGGGAATTCCAGGCGCAGGGCGTCTCGGTATTCCCGACCGAAGTCGAAGCGGTGACCGCACTGAACCAGTTCGTGGCACATCGCGAGTTGATGGCCCGCACGATCGAACGTCGCGCCACGCGCGGAAAATCCGATCCGTTGATCCCGACCGACGGTGCGACAACGATGTTGAACGAGGCCGACAGCCTGGCGCTGCTGGCGGCGCGCGGCATTCCGGTGGTGCCGTATCGCCTCTGCCATTCGCGCGCCGAAGCCATCGCCGCGTTCGAGGCGATCGGCGGCCCGGTGGTGGTGAAGGGCTGCTCGGCTGATATTGCGCACAAGTCTGAATTGGGGTTGGTCAAGCTGAAGATCAATTCACGGGAGGACGCCGGCGACGTCTATGCCGAGATGGAGGACATCATCCGCAAGCACGGCTCGCGCTTTGACGGCGTCATCGTCGCGGCGATGGCCGGTGGCCGGCGCGAGATCATGATCGGCGCGCACCGCGATCCGGTATTCGGCCCGGTGGTCGCGGTCGGCGATGGCGGCAAATATGTCGAGGTGTTCAAGGACACTACGCTGCTGCTGCCGCCGTTTTCGAAAGACGACGCGAAGGAAGCGCTCGGCAAACTGCGTATCGCACCACTGTTCGAGGGCGTGCGTGGCGAGCCGCCAATGGACCTCGATGCGCTCAGCGACGCGGTGGTCAAGATCGGCGAGCTGATGCGCGACGCCTCCGCCAAGGTGATGAGCATCGACCTCAACCCGGTGATGCTCGACAGCCAGGGCAAGGGATGTGTGGTGGTCGATGCCGTGGTGTTCCAGGGCGCGTAGGACGTAGCCCGGATGACAATCCGGGGCCGGCTTATCGATTATGAACGCCGGTCCCCGGATTTCGTCGTCGCGCGGGGCGCGCCGACTTCATCCCGGTTACCGATCGCGTCTTGACGAAAATCCTATCGTGGATTATAAGCCGCTATCTGTCATGGCCGGGGCGTCTGATCAGCGCAGCGGCGATAGACAGGGCCGATGACCAAGGTGGAGCGCCGAGAGGTGCCGCGCCCTACGTCATTGGGCGCGGGCGGCTGGCGTTATCAGCCGCCCGGGCGGACCGCGTCATGGTCTGCCCCAAAGGCGTCTCGCAAACGCCTTAGCGCCTCCCGCCGCTCCCCCGGCCTCGCGCTTGATCGCGAGGCTTCGGGCACACCCCGGGCGCAAGCGCACCGCGGCAACGGCTTCGCTTGCTCTTATTTCTGCAGCACCTTTGCGCAGGACACCGATGCGAAAGGATGACGACGCGCGAACAGCTTGCTGTTGTGGCGGCCCATGGCCTGAGGTAGCGTAACCGGCAAGCGGAATATAATTCCGCAGCATGGAATGGGATGGCGGCGCGTAACGATTGATCATCGATCAGTCGCTGGATGCGTCGCCCCGAGGGAAACGCATCATGGGACGACGCTCCGAACGACTTAGCAAACAGGGCATGCTCGCCAGCGATCTCGCCGGCGATGGCGACGTCATCCAGGTGGTGTCGCGCGCCTTCGATATCCTGCGCTGCTTCGAAGGCCACGATGCGCGCCTCGGCAATCTCGAAATCTCCAACCGCTGCGGCCTGCCGCGCTCCACGGTGTCGCGGCTCACGCATACGCTGACGCGGATGGGCCAGCTCGCTTATCTGCCCGGCGACCAGAAGTATCGCATCGGCCCCAGCGCCGTGGCGATGAGCACCTCGATGATGCGCGGATTGCAGGTCCGCAACCTGATCCGGCTGCGGCTGCAGGAAGTCGCCGAGCAGATTCCCGGCACCATCGGTTTCACGATTCCCGATCGATTCCACATGGTCTATCTGGAATACGCCCGCGCCGAGAATGCGCTCGGGCTGCATTCGACCACCGGCAGCCGCATTGCGATGGGCCGCACAGCGGCCGGTCATGCCTATATTGCGGCGCTGGACGAAGACGTTGGCAACGCGCTGATCACCGAGATGTCGCGCGAGATGCCGGAGGATTCCAAGATCCTGCGCGGCAGGATCGAGCGCAATCGGCAATCGTTGCGTGAGCACGGTCATGTCACTGCGGGCGGCATGTTCAGCCCGCACATCACCGGTATCGCGGCGCCGATCTGGTCGCCGCAATACCAGACCTTCGTGGTCGTCACCATCGGGCTGTTGTCGGCGATGTATGACGAGGCGCGCCTGCATGACGAGGTCGCGCCGATCCTGATGAAGCTGAGCGGCGCCGTTGCCGCCATGGTGCAGAATGCCGACAGCGGACTGACAAGCGCACCGGCGTCCGACGCGCGCGCGACGCCGGTCGCACCGAAGAAAATTCCTGCGGAGCAAGTGAATGAACTGGAAGCCGGAACTCGACGACCTCTCCCGGCGCGAAGCGTTCGCGCAGGAGATGGGCGGCGCTGACAAGGTCAAGCGGCAGCATGACCAGGGCCGGCTCACGGTTCGTGAGCGCATCGACAGACTGATCGACAAAGGCAGCTTCCACGAGGTCGGCGCCGTAGCTGGCGTCGGCGAATACAATGCCGCGGGCGAACTCACGCATCTGACGCCGGCGAACTGCGTGTTCGGCCGCGGCAAGGTCGAGGGCCGTCCGGTCGTGGTGGTCGGTGACGACTTTACGGTGCGCGGCGGTTCCGCCGATGCGTCGATCTCCGCCAAGCCCTTGATGGCCGAGGAGATGGCGCATGACTTCCGTCTGCCTATCATTAGGGTGATCGAGGGCTCCGGCGGCGGTGGCTCGGTGAAGACCATCGAAACCAAGGGCGCGGCCAATCTGCCGGGCGGCGTCGGCGGCACGCGCTGGTACTGGTACACGACGGCGAATTTGGCGCAGGTGCCAGTGGTCGGACTCGGGCTCGGCTCAGTCGCAGGGCTTGGTGCTGCGCGGCTGGCGGCTTCACATTACTCGGTAATGACCAAGAACTCGGCGATGTTCGTCGCGGGCCCACCGGTGGTGGCGCGGATCGGTGCGACGCTGGACAAGAAGGCGCTTGGCGGTGCCGACATCCAGACCCGCGCCGGCGGTGTCGATCATGCGGTCGAGACCGAGGAAGAGGCGTTCGCCTGCGCCAGACGCTTCCTGTCGTATCTGCCGTCATCCGTCTATGGCTTGCCGCCGACGACAGTTTGCCGCGACGATCCCGAACGCGCCGAAGAGTTTCTGCTGAAGGCCGTGCCGCGGGATCGCAAGCAGGTCTACAAGATGCGTCCGATCATCGATGCCGTGGTTGACCGCGGCTCGTTCTTCGAGATGGCGGCGAATTTCGGCCGGCCGATCATCACCGGCTTCGCGCGGCTCGAAGGCCGCGCGGTGCTGGTGCTGGCGAGCGATCCGTTTCACTACGGTGGCTCGTGGACCGCGGACGCCTGCCAGAAGGTGGTGCGCTTCGTCGATCTCGCCGAGACCTTCCATCTGCCGGTGGTCTATCTGATGGACTGCCCGGGATTCATGATCGGCCTCGAAGCCGAGAAGGCGGCGACGATCCGGCACGGTGTGCGTGCGATGGCAGCGGTGAACCAGACCACGGTGCCGTGGTGCACGATCATCATCCGCAACGCCTTCGGCGTCGCCGGCGTGGTGCACCAGCCGGCCAACCGCTTCTCGATGCGTTATGCGTGGCCATCGGCCTATTGGGGCTCGCTGCCGCTGGAAGGCGGCATCGAGGCGGCGTATCGCGCCGACATCGAAGGCGCCGAGGATCCTGTCGCCAAGCAGCAGGAGATCGAGGATCGCCTCAACAAGCTGCGCTCGCCGTTCCGTTCGGCGGAAAAGTTCTGGGTCGAGGAAGTCATCAACCCCACGAAGACGCGCTCGCTGCTGTGCGAATTCGCGCGATTGGCGGAGCCGCTACGGATGGCGGGACCGACACGGCTGGCGATGCGGCCGTAGCAGACGAGCCACGTTCAGGCTCGTTTCCCGGACGCGCTGCGGCATTCTCAGGCGATGCGCTTGCATCGCCGCCATGCCGCTGCGCAGAGCCGGGATCCCGGTTGCTTTACTTCAAGATACCGGGACCCCGGCTCTGCGAAGCAACACTGCGTGTTGCATCGCGTCCGGGGAACGGAGGCTACATCCTCTTCAGCACCACACTCGCATTGACGCCGCCGAAACCAAACCCGTTCGACAGCACGTGCTCGATCTTCATCGCACGCGCATGGCCGCGGATGAAATCGAGGCCGTCGCCGGCGACATCGGGATTGTCGAGATTCAGCGTGGCCGGCGCGATCTGATCGCGCAGCGCGAGGATGGCGAAGATAGCTTCCAGCCCGCCGGCGGCGCCGAGCAGATGCCCGGTGGCGGACTTGGTTGAACTGATCGCCACACTTCCGTTGGTGCCGAAGATCGTCTTGATGGCTTCCAGTTCTCCGTGATCGCCGACCGGCGTCGAGGTCGCGTGAGCGTTGAGATGCTGCACCTCGCTCGCGGAAATTCCGGCCTGCGCCAGCGCGATCTGCATCGCGCGCCTGGCGCCGTCGCCGTCTTCGCGTCCGGCGGTCATGTGGAAGGCATCCGACGTGGTGCCGTAGCCGATCAGTTCCGCAATAGGCTTCGCGCCGCGTGCCAGCGCATGGTCGAGTTCTTCGATGACCACGACGCCGGCGCCTTCGCCCATCACAAAGCCGTCGCGGTCGCGGTCGAACGGCCGCGAGGCGCGCTCGGGATTGTCGACAAAGTTGGAGGACAGCGCGCGTGCGGCGGCAAAGCCGCCGAGGCTGACGCGGTCGATGCAGGCTTCCGCGCCGCCGGCGATCGCGACGTCGGCCTCGCCGGAACGGATCAATCGTGCGGCATCGCCGATCGCCTGCACGCCCGCGGCGCAGGCCGTCACCGGCGCGCCGATCGCGCCTTCGAAACCATGGCGGATCGAGATGTGGCCGGCGGCGAGATTGACGAGGAAGGAGGGCACGGTGAACGGCGAGAGCCGCCGAATGCCTTTGGTATCGGTGGTGCGCACCGCGTCCGCGATCGCCGGAAAGCCGCCGATGCCCGAGGCGATCACCGTGGCGGTGCGCTGGCGGGCATGGGCGTCTTCCGGCTTCCAGCCGGATTGCGCCAGCGCTTCATCGGCGGCCATCAGCGCGAACAGAATGAAGCGGTCCATCTTCTTCTGGTCTTTGCGTGGCGCGGCCTTGTCGGCATCGAAACCGCCTTCGGCGTCATCCGCGATATCGGGCACCTGACCGCCGACCTTGGCAGCGAGATCCGCCGTCATGGCTTCCGGCAGCAGGCGAATGCCGGATTGTCCCGCCAGCAGCCGCGACCAGTTGGTCTCCACGCCGCAGCCGAGCGGCGACACCGCTCCCATTCCAGTCACGACGATACGGCGCATATGCAATCCAGTCTTGATGTTGAGGCGGGCGGTCGCGCCGCGATCAGGCGGCGGCGACGACCTTCTTGTCGCGCGAAATCATCAGCACGATGATTGCGGCAACAATGCACAGCGCACCGGCGGCGAAGAATGCCGGCAGGTAGCTCAGCAGCACGGTGCGCGACAGGCCGGCGCCGAACGCTGCGGTGGCGGCGCCGAGCTGATGGCCGGCGAAGATCCAGCCGAACACCAGACCGGCACGCTCGGGTCCGAACTTTGACGCAGTGAGCCGTACCGTCGGGGGCACGGTGGCGATCCAGTCCAGCCCGTAGAACATCGCGAACAGCGACAAGCCATAAAACGAGAAGTCACTAAACGGCAGCGCCAGCAGCGACAGCCCGCGCAACCCGTAGTACCAGAACAGCAGATACCGGTTGTCGTAGCGGTCCGACAGCCAGCCGGACGCGATGGTGCCGACGAAATCGAATACGCCCATGGCGGCGAGCAGGCCGGCGGCCTGGATTTGCGGAATGCCGAAATCGAGGCACATGGGGATCAGATGCACCTGCACCAGCCCGTTGGTGCTGGCGCCGCAGATGAAGAAGGTGGCGAACAGTATCCAGAACACGCGGGTCTGCGCGGCATCGCGCAACGCACCCAGCGCCGCCGCCATAATCGGGGCGTTGTTCGGCGGGGGAGCCGCGATCGGCGCCGTGCCGGTGTCGCCATAGGGCCGCAGGTCGAGATCGCTGGGCCGGTCGCGCATCACCAACAGCACGCCGAGGGCGGCGACCGCCAGCATCACGCACATCAGTGCCAGCGCCCAGCGCCAGTCTGAGTGCTCGGTGATGCTGGCGAGGATCGGCAGGAATATCAGCTGGCCGGTGGCCGCGCTCGCCGTGAGGATGCCGATTACCAGTCCGCGCCGCGCCGAGAACCAGCGGGTCGCGACGGTGGCGCCGAGTACCAGAGCTGTCATGCCGGTGCCGATGCCGACGGCGACGCCCCACAGCGCCATGAGCTGCCAGACCTGGGTCATCCACAGGGAAAGCAGCAGGCTCGCGACTACGACAACCAGGGCGGTCAGGGTCACGTTGCGCAGCCCGTAGCGATTCATCAGCGCGGCGGCGAACGGCGCCATCAGCCCGAACAGCACGAAGCGGATCGACATCGCCGAGGAAATCTCGGCGGTGCTCCAGCCGAACTCCTTCTGCAGCGGTACGATGAAGACGCCGGGCGCGCCGACCGCGGCAGCGCTCACCAGCGCGGTGACGAACGTTACGGCGATCATCGCCCATCCGTAGTGGATGTTGCGGCGGGCGAGTACGGTCGAGAGCCATCCGGAGATCATCGGTGTTCCTGTGGTGACATAAGTTGCCGTCGCGGCACGGGCCGCTGCGACAGATGTATAGGGATTGCGCGGATTAGTGAATGATGCGTTCCACTGCGATCGCGGTGGCTTCGCCGCCGCCGATACACAGCGCTGCGACGCCGCGTTTGAGGCCGTGGGCCTCCAGTGCATGGAGCAGCGTCACGATCAGCCGCGCGCCGGTGGCGCCGATCGGATGGCCAAGCGCGCAGGCGCCGCCGTTAACGTTGATCTTTTCGCGGGCAATGCCGAGGTCGCGCTGCGCCGCCATCGGCACCACGGCGAAGGCCTCGTTGATCTCGAACAGGTCGACATCGCCGACGCTCCAGCCAACCTTGTCCAGCAACTTGCGGATCGCGGGGATCGGCGCGGTGGTGAACCACTGCGGCTCCTGGCTGTGGGTAGCGTGGCCGCGAATGACGGCGAGGGACGGCAGGCCTTCGCGATCAGCCAGCGAGCGCCGTGCCAGCACCAGCGCCGCGGCGCCATCGGCATTGGCGGAGGAGGCGGCCGGCGTGATGGTGCCGTTGCTGCGAAATGCCGGCTTCAGGTTGGGGATTTTGGCGGGATCCACCTTCAGCGGATGTTCGTCATTGGCGACCTCGCGCGGGCCGGCCTTCTCAGCGATGGTGATGGGCACGATTTCCACCTTGAACGCGCCGCCCTCGACCGCCTTGCGGGCTCGGGTCAGCGTCTCGATCGCCCAAGCGTCCTGATCGGCGCGGGTAAATTGATAGGCCTCGGCGGTGGCTTCGCCAAAGTCGCCCATCGAGCGGCCGACCTCGTAGGCATCTTCCAGGCCGTCCATCAGCATGTGGTCGATGATTCGGTCGTGGCCGACCCGGTAGCCGCCGCGCGCCTTCTGTAGCAGGTAGGGCGCATTGGTCATGCTCTCCATGCCGCCGGACAGCACGATCTCGGCGGAGCCGGCGCTGATGATGTCGTGCGCCAGCATGGTGGCCTTCATGCCGGAGCCGCACACCTTGTTGACCGTGGTGGCGCCGGTAGCGTCCGGTAGCTTCGCGCCGCGGGCGGCCTGCCGCGCCGGCGCCTGACCCTGTCCGGCGGGCAGCACGCAGCCCATGAACACTTCGTCGATCCGCTCCGGCGCCAGCCCGGCGCGTTGCACCGCGGCGGCAATGACATGGCTGCCGAGCTTGTGGCCCGAGAGCGACGACAACTCGCCCTGGAAGCGGCCGAGCGGGGTGCGGGCGGCGGAGACGATGACGACCGGATCTGACGTGGCGGACATAGGGTTCTCCTTCGCGCAGGCGCGGGATCAATTAGGATGACATCCATCATATGATGCGTCGCGGGATAATCAACCGGCTCCGGCAAA
>NZ_JAQGJD010000042.1 GCF_028290785.1 Tardiphaga sp.
GAGCCTGCCCTGCGCGGCGAGCTTGCCATGCACCACATGGAGCTTTGCCATTACCGCATCGTCCTCGTCCTTCGACCAGGCGCCGACAACGGCTTCATCGTGGTAGCAGAGAATGGCATAGAGCATGCGATGGGACCTCCTTGGATGGAAGACGAACGGCCTCGGCCGGTCCCGACAGGATAGCGGAATTTATTGCCGCGGGTCGCGAAGCAACTCGCCGGACTTACACCGCATCGCGGCACAGCAGGTCGATGGCGCCCTGCACGATCGCTTCAAGCTGTGGTCGCGGCGTGCCGGCGCGGGCCCGGATGGCGAGCGAAAACAGCGTGGCCGTAGCGATCTGCGACAGCGTCGCGATATCCGCCGATTTCGGCAGCTCGTACTTCTCCGCGGCGATGCGAAAACACCGGGCGAACGCCTTGTCCAATCCTACCACGCTGTCCTGCGCCAGCGCCCGGACGTCGGGATCGGCGATGGCGTCGGAGGCCACCGTCATCACCGTGAAACAGCCGCGCGGCGCATCGCCGCCGGACAGATAGGTCTCCAGCGCCACGTTAAAGATGCGCGCGAGGCGCTGGCGCAGCCCAAGGTCGGCCTTGAAGATATCCACCAGTTGCGCGCCGTAGTCGTCGCGGTAGCGCCGATAGGCCTTGATGTAGAGCTCGCGCTTGTCGCCGAAGGCCCCGTACAGGCTCGGCCGGTTCATCCCGGTGGCGGCGCTGAGATCGTCCAGCGAGGTCGCGGCGAAACCGCCCTTGCGGAACAGCGCCAGCGCCTGCCCCAGCGCCACCTCCGGCGCATAGGCGCGCGGCCGTCCGCGGCGCTTCGGCTCGGCCGCCGGTTTCGCGGCGGCGGGTGGGGTGTTTTCTTTTTGTACCATATCGCAATAAATCCCTTGACGGTTTTTATATTATGCGAGACGGTATAAAAATCAACCCGCGGCGCGACGCGACGCGCCGCCACCTCAGGAGGCAACGATGGACCTGTATTTCTCGCCGATGGCCTGTTCGATGGCGACCCGCATCGCGCTGTATGAAGCCGGCGCCGAGGCGCACTATCTCGAAGTGGATCCGAAGACCAAGCAGGTGCTGACCGACGGCGCGGATTTCCGCGGCGTCAATCCGCTCGGCATGGTGCCGACCTTGCGCACCGACGACGACGTAGTCCTCACCGAGAACGCGGCGATCCTGCAATATGTCGCCGACCGCTTTCCCGACAGCGCGATTGCCGCGGGCTCGGGCATCGACCGCACGCGGCTGCAGCAATGGCTGTGCTTCATCGGCACCGAACTGCACAAGGCGCTGTTCATTCCGCTGCTCGACCCCAAGGCCTCAGCCGAGACCAAGGCATGGGCGCTGGCGAAGGGCACTTCCCGGCTCGACTACCTAGAGGCGCATCTGCAGGGCCGCGACTTCCTGCTCGACCGCTTCAGCGTGGCCGATGCCTATCTGGCCACGGTGATCAACTGGACCATGGCAACGCCGCAGATCGATTTCGCCAACTGGCCGGCGATCAAGGCGTATCACAAGCGCCTGCGCGAACGGCCGAGCATCGCGAAAGCCGTCGCCGAGGAGTTCGAACTGTTCAAGGCCGAGCAGGCGCGCCACAAGGCGGCGGCGTAGGCGAGACTCATGTCCCGGACGCGCTGCAGCGTTCTTCACGCTGCTGCGCAGATCCGGGATCCCGGTATCTTCTTCAAGCAACCGGGGCCCCGGCTCTGCAGCGCACCACGCCGCCAAAAGGCGGCGCAGTGCGCAGCGTCCGGGGAACGAATACTGCGTTTGACCGGGCTTCTTAGAAGGGATCAGTCCCCAACCCCGGCACATCCGCCGGGCGCGGGCCCGGAGCGGGCCAGCGGAAGCGGCGATCCTTCTCGGCAATCGCGACGTCGTTGATGCTGGCCTCGCGGCGGCGCATCAGGCCGGCGGCGTCGAATTCCCACTGCTCGTTGCCATAGGAGCGAAACCATTGGCCGGCGTCGTCGTGCCATTCGTACTGGAAGCGCACGGCGACGTGGTTGTCGTGAAACGCCCACAGGTCCTTGATCAGCCGGTACTCGTGTTCCCTCGCCCACTTGCGGGTCAGGAATTCGACGATCGCCGCGCGGCCCTGGAAGAACTCGCCGCGGTTGCGCCACACGCTGTCCTCGGTATAGGCCAGCGATACTTTCACCGGGTCGCGCGAATTCCAGCCGTCTTCGGCCATCCGGGCCTTCTGGGCGGCGGTCTCTTTTGTGAACGGCGGAAACGGCGGACGCGACATGACGATCTCCATTGCTTCCGCGATTGTAGCCGCGGGCACCGGCGAGTCGATGGCCCCTCGCCTATCGCCCGATTGCTAAAGCTGATCGGCCTTCATGGCGAGCCGGAGAGACTGCGGGATCCGTTGCGCCTTTCCGCCTGAGATGAACGCCACGCGCACATGCGCCGTGACCAACAGATCGTCTCCGCGCCTGCATTCCTGCAGCAAGCCGATCGAAGCGCCCCTCACCTCTTGTGGAATCGTGACGACGTCAAGCAGGTCGTCCAGGATTGCCGGTTTCAGAAAATCGATTGTCATCGAACGAACAACGAAGGCAAAGCCCGGAGCATCCTGACGCGCTTCCCGCAGCAGCTCTTGTTGGCTCGTTCCGAGTAAACGCAAATAATTCGTTCGGCCGCGCTCCATGAAGCGCAAAAAATTTGCGTGATAGACAATCTGGCCGGCGTCCGTATCTTCGAAATAGACGCGGACCCGCATATGATGACGACCGTCGCGAATTTCGCCATCGAGAGAGGTTGTCACGGGCAAATCCTCTGATCACAATTCGGGGAGTAATCGTCTTGCACAGAGGTACCTTCCTCAGCAAGCTCCAATCGCTTTGAGCTCCGAACCTTGCCCGCGATGCATCTCGAATCGTGGTTGCGGGGAGGCGCAACCACCATACCGGTATTCGGTCAAATCTCGGTCTGAACGAGAAGGCCCTCTTCCGAAAGGCTCCCGGCGCTCGGATGAGTCTAAACCTTCCAGAGTCTCTCATTGTCGTAGCTTCTGTTGCTGCCCAATCGGCAACTGAACAAGCCGGTCGGTGGGCTCAGCCTTTGAACGCGGTGACCACTACCTCGATCAAGGCGCCGCTGCCGAGATTGGCGACACCGACCGTTGCGCGCGCCGGCAGATCGTCACCAAAGAACTCCGTCCAGGCCGCGTCCATCTCCTTCTTCCCGGATAGATCCGTCACGAAGATCGAGGCACTGACAACGCGGGATTTCTCCGTTCCCGCTTCTTTCAGGTAGCCGGCAATCTTGCTGAGGATATTGCGGGTCTGCTCACCCATCGAGACGCTGGTGTCATCGGCGATTGTGCCGCCGACGAACACGAATCCGTTAGCCTCGACGGCGCGGTGCATGATCGGCGTACGGATGTTGCGGGTGATGGTCATGATGTCCTCATCTTGGTTCTAGGGTGTGGAAGGATGGAAGCGCCCGATGTCGAGATCGCCGATCCGGGTCTGGGTGCCGCCGTTGGTGATCAGCTCCGTCATCACCGCGCCGGCGCCGGGGCCGAGCTGGAAGCCGTGCAGCGAAAAGCCGAACTGGTGAAAGAGCCCGGCATGTCGGGCGCTCGGCCCGAGTACGGGAAGATCATCGCGCGTCCGCGCCTCGATGCCGGCCCAGGCCCGGACGATGGTAGCGCCGCGCATGATCGGGAACAGTTCGAATACGGTGCGTGCGCTAAGGGCGAGGCTGCGCCAGTCCAGCACCGTTTCGTTGCGGTCCTGATCCGGCGTCGCCAGATAGCCGCCGCCGATCAGCACGGTGCCGTTGGGAAACTGTTTGAAGGATAGTTTGCGGCCCCGCAGGATCACCACCGGATCGATGAAATGCGGCACGCGGGAAGTGATCATCAGCATCGGCGCCACCGTCTCGACCGGCACCGGTTCGCCAAGCGCCGCGGCGATGCGGCCGGCCCAGGCGCCGGCGGCATTGACGAGCACCGGTGCCGCATAGCTATCGGCACCGACGTCTACCCGCCACAGGCCCGCTTCCTTTCGAATGTTGGTCGCGGCTACGCCCTCACAGACGGTCGCACCGAGTGCAGCTGCCTTGCGGCGGATCGCGGTGGTGGTTCGGGCCGGATCGGCGGCGCCATCGCGCCGCGATACCACTCCGCCTGGGCAGCTCTCGGCCACCGCCGGCACCAGCCGGCGCAGCTCCGGGCCGTCGATCAGTTCCTCGTGGGTGAAACCAAGCGCGTTCAGCTCGGCGACGCGCGCGCGACATGCATCGAATTCGGCATCGTTCTCTGCGACCAGCACCTGGCCGTGGCTTTCGAAGCCGCAGGTGTCATCGACCAGCTCTTCAATCCGCTCCCAGATTCCCATCGAACGGATCGAGAGCGGGATCTCTGCGACATGCCGTGCGAGCTGGCGGACACCGCCCGCATTCACGCCCGAGGCGTGGCGGCCGGCATAGTCCTTCTCGATCAGCACCGGCTTCATGCCAGCAAGGCACATGTGAAGCGCGGTCGAGCATCCGTG
>NZ_JAQGJD010000063.1 GCF_028290785.1 Tardiphaga sp.
TCGCCTGGCTGAAGAACCAGACCGACCTGCTGTTCACCCAGATCCAGGGCTCGGCGCGGATCCGGTTTGAAGACGGCGGCATGGTCCGGATCAACTACGATTCGCATAACGGGTTTCGCTACACCCCGGTCGGTCGCGCGCTGATCGAGCGCAACATCATCCCGCGCGAGCAGATGTCGATGCAGCGCATCCGGCAATGGATGGAAGAGAATCCCGACGGCGCCAACGAGCTGCGCCGCACCAACCGCTCCTATGTGTTCTTCCATGAAGTGCAGCTCTCCGCCACCGACGAGGCGGTCGGCGCGCAGGGCGTGCCGCTGACGCCGGGCCGCTCCATTGCCGTCGACAAGGCGTTGCACGTCTACGGCACGCCGTTCTTCATCGAGGGCGAGTTGCCGATCGAGACCGAAATCTCGAAGACGCCGTTCCGCCGCTTGATGGTGGCGCAGGACACCGGCTCGGCCATCGTCGGCCCCGCGCGCGCCGACATCTATTTCGGCGCCGGCGACGATGCCGGAAAGGTCTCCGGCCGTATCAAGCAGGGTGCGCGGTTCGTGATGCTGGTGCCGAAGAGTCTCGATCCGGTCGAGCGTGGCCGCGGCCTGCCGCTGCCGCCGGCGCGGCCGTCCGAGCACATCGCCAAGCTGTTTCCGCAGGAGCCCGCGAAGCCGCTGCCGACCGAGACGAAAGATGTCGCGAAGCCGGTCGAGACCGCCGCCGTTCCGATTCCGGTGCCAGCCCCTGCTCCTTCGGTGAGAGAGGCGTCGCCCGCGAAAGCGCCTGACAAGGCGGCTGATTTCATCGGCCCGCCTGCCCCGACCGCCGCCGCACCAGCAGCGATAGCAGTAGTTGCGCCAGTCGCTGCGGCCGTTGCCGCCAAAGCGGTGCCGCTGCCGGAAGCGCGGCCCGAGATCAAGACCGAGGCCAAGCAGGAAGCGAAGCAAGAAGCGAAGCAAGAAGCGAAGCAAGAGGCCAAGCAAGAAGCCAGGCCGAGACGCCGCGAGCGGCATCGCGTGCAGCGTCGCGCGCCCCGTCCCTCCGGCTTTCGTTTCTTCTGGCAATGAAAGGCACGCGTCGTCCCCCGCAACTGCTGGATCCCGTCATCTCGCGCCGCAAGCGCGCGCTGAGCGAGGAAGAGCGCGCGCTGTGGGACAGCGTCGCCAAGCAGACCAGGCCGATCCGGAAAAAGCGCGTGGCGAAGCCGTCGGTGGCGGTCGAACCAGTCCATGTGGCTTTGCCGTCACCGGCCGTTCGAAAGCCTGAGCCCTCACCGCGCCCCGTGAAAATGGCGGCGCCGGTGGTCCGTCCCGCGCCGCCGCTGGCGCCGCTCGGCCGCCGCGAACGCTTGCAACTGTCGCGCGGCAAGAAGGAGATCGACGCCCGCCTCGACCTGCACGGCATGACGCAGACCCGCGCCCACGGCGCGCTGCGCGCGTTCCTGCACCGCTGCCACCACGACGGCTGCAGCTTCGTGCTGATCATCACCGGCAAGGGTCGCACCGTAGGCCCGGAATCCGAACGCGGCATTTTGCGCCGCCAGGTCCCGGAATGGCTGGGCCTGCCGGAATTTCGCGCCCTGGTGGTGGGCTATGAGGAAGCCAGCATCGGCCATGGCGGCGGCGGCGCGCTGTATGTGCGGATTAGACGGGCGAGGTAGGAGCCTTCCAGCCCCAGACTGTCATTCCGGGCTGCATTCAGACGGCGAAGCCGGCTGAACTGCGGACCCGGAATCCCGGCATGTTCATCGTCCCATCCCGGGATTCCGGGTTCGCTCGCTGCTATCGTCGCTCGCGCCCCGGAATGACAGCCAGGTTGCTACAAAATAAACCTACTCAGATCCGCGTTCTTCGCGAGGTCGCCGACATGCTTCTGCACGTAGTCCGCATCGACGCGAATCGTCTCGCCGCTCTTGTCGGGGGCGGCGAACGAGATCTCGTCGAGCACGCGCTCCATCACCGTCTGCAACCGCCGCGCGCCGATATTTTCCACGGTGGAGTTCACCGCCACCGCGACATCGGCCAGCGCGTCGATCGCGTCGTCGGAAAATTCCAGCGTCACGCCTTCGGTGGCCAGCAGCGCGATGTACTGCTTGATCAGCGATGCTTCCGGCTCGGTGAGAATCCGCCGCATGTCGTCGCGCGACAGCGCGTTGAGCTCGACGCGGATCGGCAAGCGGCCCTGCAATTCCGGCAGCAGGTCGCTGGGTTTTGCGATATGAAACGCGCCTGACGCGATGAACAGTATGTGGTCGGTCTTCACCGCACCGTGCTTCGTCGATACCGTCGTGCCCTCGATCAGCGGCAGCAGGTCGCGCTGCACGCCCTCGCGCGACACGTCGCCGCCGCGGAAGCCGCCCTCGCCGGTGCGGGCGCAGATCTTGTCGATCTCGTCCAGGAAGACGATGCCGTTCTGCTCCGCATGGGCGACCGCGTCCTTGGTCAGCCGGTCATTGTCCAGCAGCCGGTCGGCCTCCTCCCGCTGCAGCGCGGCCCGGGCGGCGGCGACGGTCATCTTGCGGGTGGTCTGGGCGCCCTTGCCGAACATTCCCTTCATCATCTCGCCCAGGTTGATCATCTGGCCGGGCGGCATCCCGGGCATGTCCATCTGGCCCAGCGGATTCGGCGCCGCGTCGGTCAGGCTGATCTCGATCTCGCGCTCCTCCAGCTCGCCGCTGCGCAGCATGCGGCGGAACTTGCCGCGCGTGTCGGACGCCGCCTGCTCGCCCACCAGCGCCGTCACCAGCCGCTCCTCCGCGGCGAGCTCCGCCTTGGCCTGGACGTCC
>NZ_JAQGJD010000231.1 GCF_028290785.1 Tardiphaga sp.
ATGGAAAAGAGCATCAAGGAGCTGGAGCGCGACCGCGCCTACGGCATTACAGGCAACGTGCTCGACGCCGCCGACATCGCGTCGCGCGAACCGAACCTGTCCGGCGATTTCGCCGGCGCGATTCACTGGCCTACGCCGGGCTTCATTCCCGATCCGGGCGGCCTCGCCAAGGCCTATGCCGCGCTGTTCATCCGCAAGGGCGGGCGCTTCCTCGCCGCCGATGCCCGCACGCTGGCGCAGAGTGACGGCAACTGGCGCGTCGCCGGTCCGAACGGCGCCATCGTCGGCCGCGACGTGGTGGTGGCGCTCGGCCCGTGGTCGGACCAGGTGTTTCGCCCGCTCGGCTACGACATTCCGCTGATGACCAAGCGCGGCTACCACATCCATCTGTCGCCATCAGGCAATGCGGTGCTGCATCACCCGGTGCTCGACGCCGATCGCGGCTACTTGCTGGCGCCGATGAACCGCGGCATCCGCCTCACCACCGGCGCCGAATTCGCCCGGCGCGACGCGCCGCCGACCCCCGTGCAAATCGAGCGCACGCTGCCGCTGGCCCGTTCGATGTTCCCGCTCGGCGACACCATCGAGGAAAAGCCCTGGATGGGGTCGCGGCCGTGCCTGCCCGACATGCTGCCGGTGATCGGCAAGGCGCCGCGCCACAAGGGGCTTTGGTTCGACTTCGGCCATCAGCATCACGGCCTGACGCTCGGCCCGGTCAGCGGCCGCCTGCTTGCCGACATGGTGACGGGGGTGGCGCCGTTCACCGATCCGAAGGCCTTTGCGGTCGAACGTTTCGGCTGATCCTTCGCACCTGCACACGCTTTCATCACGTCGCTTGCATCCGTGCCGCGACCGGCGATACTGGCGTGCTTCGCCAGCGTGTGCGAGTTCGATTCAGGAGCGTTCGATGAAAGTGACCGTTGTCGTGGACTGCACGCCGGAGGAGGCGCGCGCGTTCTTCGGGCTTCCCGATGTACAGCCGATGCAGGCCGCGATGATGGATCAGCTGCAGGGAAAGATGATGGCCAACATCGACAAGTTCTCGCCGGAGTCGCTGATGCAGAGCTGGTTCACCTTCGACCCCAAGATGGGCGAGCGCTTTCAGGAAATGTTCGTCAACATGGCCGGTCTCGCAACGGGGCGGCCCAAAGACAAGAAGTAGACTAGCAATTGTAGGTGGGTTAGGCGCACTTGCGCCGTAACCCACCATCTTCATGCTGACAGACAATAGGCGGTGGGTTACGCGCTTCGCGCTAACCCACCCTACGCTGAACCATCGGCGCTGTCGTCGCGCCTTTCGCATGCTCGGCGATCGCGTCGATGACGCGGCTCCACAGCGAGATCGGCAGCGCATGACCCATGCCGTCGATCATCAGCAACTCGGCACCGGGGATCGATGCTGCGGTATCGCGGCCCCCGGCGGGGTGTACCAGCGGATCGACCTTGCCGTGGATCACTAGGGTCGGCGCCGTGACCGCGGCGAGCCGCTCCTTGCGGCTGCCCGAAGCCAGGATGGCGCGGAGCTGGCGGCCGACGCCCGCCGGATGCAGCCCGCGGGCGAAGGTGCGCTCGGCACGATCGGCATCCCGCGCTTCGTCTTCCGGAAAGCTGCCGACGCGCAGGAACAGCCAGGTCTGCTTGAAGCGGGCAACGAACGCGTCATAGGTCGTGGGCTGCGGCTGCAGCAGTTTGGCGGCGACCGTGCGGCCCGGCTGCGGCAGGCGCGGATTGCCGGTCGTCGACATGATCGAGACCAGCGAGCGCACGCGGTCCGGATGCTCGATAGTGAGTTCCTGGGCGATCATGCCGCCCATCGACGCGCCGACCATATGCGCGGACGCGATATCAAGCGCATCGAGCAGGCCGATCGCGTCGGCCGCCATGTCACCGAGCTTGTAGGGGGCTTCCACGGGGGTGCCGAGAAAGCGCAGCTTCGCCAGCTCGAACAGGCTGAACGGCTTTCCGCCGGCCATTTTCGTGGACAGGCCGATGTCGCGGTTGTCGAAACGGATCACGCGGAACCCGCGCGATGCCAGTTCTCGGCAAAAATCATCGTCCCAGTGAATCATCTGGGCGCCGAGGCCCATGATCATCATCATCGGTTCCGCATCGTCGGCGCCAAAAATATCGTAGCAAATCTCGATACCGTTGGCACGCGCCAGCCGGGGCGGCTGATACGGAACGGAAATCGACTGAAGGGATTTGGCGGGGCGCTGGCTCATGTCAGAGATATGACATGTATATTGCCGAGAAATAAAGGCGCAAACGCGCAGCGGCTCGAACAAATCGTCGCAGCGCTTAACAGGAACTTGCGTGCCTGCGCATTGTGACAGCGCGAGACGCGGATTGTGACAACAACGGTCTCAACAACACTTGTCCCGGACGCAGTGCATTGCGCCTCCGCTAGGAGGCGTAGTGCGCTGCAGAGCCGGGACCGTCGCGAACTCCGACGTCTGGCACGGTCCCGGCTCTGCGGAGCGGCATAAAGAAATGCCGCACCGCGTCCGGGACAAGCGTGATGGAGCTAAATTCGCCTAGCTCCCCGCCCAGACATCCAGCACATAGCGGTTGCTCGTGCCGAGGTCGTCGATCCAGTGCAGCGCTGCCGCGGCGTCGCCGCCGCTGCGTTCGCGGTGGATCGCCATCAGCGCCGATTTGACGTCGGGCTCCATCTTGCCGCCGTCGCCGCAGACATAGGTGATAGCGCCTTGCCCGATCAGCTCCCAAACGCGGTCCTCCTGCGCGGCGATCAGGTGCTGCACATAGGTCTTCGGGCCGTCGCCGCGCGAGAACGCGACGTGTAGTTCGCAGATGCCTTCCGCGGCGAAGGCCTTCAATTCGTCGGCGTAGAGATAGTCCTGATCCGGATGGCGGCATCCGAAGAACAGCAGCGCCGGCCCGAGTGTTGCGCCCTTGGCTTTCAGCGCGGCGCGTTCCTGCAGGAAGCCGCGGAATGGCGCCAGACCCGTACCGGGACCGATCATGATGATTGGCACCGCGGGGTCGTCGGGCAGTCGGAAACCGGCCTTGGTCTCGCGGACCACGGCATGGACGGTGTCGCCGGCGCGGCGCCCCGCGAGATAGTTCGAGCACACGCCGCGATACAGCCCGCGACCCGAATGCGCGATGCCCGAGACCACGGCGACG
>NZ_JAQGJD010000200.1 GCF_028290785.1 Tardiphaga sp.
AACAGCGAGGCGATGGTCTCCGCCGAAAGCTGCGGCCAGACCTGCGGCACATAGAGGCCACCGTCGCGGGCAAGGCCCGTCAGCATCACATCGCAGAAGCCCAGGATGGGGGCCTCGCCCCGCGTGGAAATATACGTCGTCACAGCGTCCTCCAAAGGCGGCACGCGCCAAGCCTTTGATATTGATGGGCTAAAACTTCACCGGGCGTGAAATCGTCCGGCACCATAAAGGGTTTTGGGATCAAGGGGAAACCGGGAAATGGGCGGTCCGTAGGGTGGGCAAAGCGAAGCGTGCCCACAGCATTCACCGGGATGACGATGGTGGGCACGGCGCAAGAGTGCCTTTGCCCACCCTATGATCGTCGTTGCCCCTTGATCCACACCCCGAATGCAACGATCACCGCCGCCGCCAGCCCGAACCAGGTGATGGCATATTGCAGGTGGTCGTCCTTGAGATGGACTTCGAGCGGCCCGGGCTTCGGAATGCCGCTCGCCGGCACCGGCGACTCCAGGTCGATATAGAACGGCGCCACCTCGCCCCACCCGAGTGCCTGCGCCATCGCGCGCTGGTCGCGGGTGAACCACAAGCGCTTCCTGACGTCGTCGTTCGGCGTCAGCGCGCCGGCGGCTTCGGGAAACCGCAGGTAGCCGGTCATCGCCACCGGTGCGCCGGTGATCAAGCGCTGCACCGCGCGGTCCTGTTGCGAACGGTCCTGCATGGTGTTCTGCACGAAGCCGGCATTGATGACGACGGTTTCACCGGACGGCAACTGCGCCGGCAGGAACGCCCAGGTCACCGGGCCGGGCACGTCGGTGCGAACGCCAGAGCCGGAGGAGTAGACCATGGCATCGGGCACGGGCTTCAGCGTCGCGGTGAACGTAACGCGGCGGAATTCATCCTTGGCGGGCGTCAACACCGACCAGGTCGCAGCCGCCGGCAGCGCGCCCGGCATGTCGGCGAGCCGCTCCGTGAGCGCCGCGACCAGCGCGTGCTTGGCGCTGCGGCGCTGCAACTGCCAGAAGCCGAGCGACAGCAGCGTGCCGACGATCACCAGCGTGACGATGGCAAGTCCCATAGTGCCGCGCGGGCGCGTGGAGGTGATGGTCATTTCGGGGTGCGATCGATCAACTGGCCTTCAGAGGCCTTGTGGTGGAACTGCAGCGCGATCAGCAGCGATTTCATCGAGCGCAGCGGCGCGATGGTGGTGAGCAGGATCAGCGGAAGCCAGAGCGCGGCATGCAGCCAGAACGGCGGCTGGTACTTGATCTCGACCACCAGCGCACAGCCGACCACGATGGCGCCTGCGATCATGATGAGGAAGACAGACGCGCCGTCGCCGACGTCGATGAAAGCGTAATCGAGCCCGCAGTTCTCGCACGACGGTCGCAGGTCAATGAAGCCACGGTAAAGCTTGCCGACGCCGCAACGCGGGCATTTGCAGGCGAGGCCGCGGAGAATGGTTTGGGAGAGCGGAATGGTGGGCAGTTGATCGGTCATCATCTCTTCCTTCCCTCTCCCCCGCGCGAAGCGGCGCTTCGCTAGGTGGGAGACGGTGGCCGCGCGCAGCGCGGACGGGTGAGGGTGCCACGCGCACTGTCGCAAATACCCCTCATCCGGCCCGGACTTCGTCCGGGCCACCTTCTCCCACACGGGGAGAAGGAAGAAAGGAATAAGAACCGAGTCAAACAAAAAGGGCGGCCCTGCGGCCGCCCTCTTCTAGCACCGCAATGCGGTCAGTGCGCGGCGGCTTCGGCGACGTGGCCGCCATAGCCCCAGACATAGATGCTGATGAACAGGAACAGCCAGACCACGTCGACGAAAGGCCAGTACCAGGCGGCGAATTCGAAGCCGAGGTGCTGCTTCGGCGTGAAGTGGCCGGCATAGGCGCGGAACAGGCAGACCAGCAGGAAGATGGTGCCGACCAGCACGTGGAAGCCGTGGAAACCGGTGGCCATGAAGAAGGTGGCGCCGTAGACGTTGCCGGAGAAGGCGAAGGCAGCGTGGCTGTACTCGTAGGCCTGCACGCAGGAGAACAGCGCGCCGAGGATCACCGTGAGGATCAGGCCATACTTCAGGCCACGGCGGTCGCCCTCGAGCAGCGCGTGGTGCGCCCAGGTGACGGTGGTGCCCGAGGTCAGCAGGATCAGCGTGTTGAGCAGCGGCAGATGCCAGGGGTCGAAGGTCTGGATGCCCTTCGGCGGCCAGACGCCCCCGAACAGCGCCTCGCGCGTCGCGTGCACGGCGTCGGCGGGGAACAGCGAAGCGTTAAAATAGGCCCAGAACCAGGCCACGAAGAACATCACTTCGGAAGCGATAAACAGGATCATGCCGTAGCGATGGCTGATCTGCACGACGCGGGTGTGGTCGCCCTTGTACTGCGCTTCGCGGACCACATCGGTCCACCAGCTGGCGAAGGTGTAGAGCACGCCGATGGTGCCGATGCCGAACACGATCGGCGCGGCGGCATACATATGGTGCATCCAGCTGACCGCGCCGACCGCCATCACGAAGGCGAACAGCGAGCCGACCGCCGGCCAGGGCGAGGGATCGACGAGGTGATAGTCGTGGTGCTTTGCTTGCGCCGTAGCCATTGCGGTCTCTCCGTCAGCTGCGCCGGGTTGCGCCGGCACGT